>NZ_DATNPA010000525.1:0-14865 GCF_036703385.1 Allocoleopsis sp.
CTTAGTTCTCGGATGGAAACCATTGTTGTTTCCAAACCTCTGCGTTTTTGCAGGGCAAATGGATCGACACCTTGGTAGCTACCTTCTCGGAAATAATCGGTTGCCTCAAGGATACGACGATAGAAGTATATCTCTGCAAAAAGCCAGGGAATGTCTATCCAGGGTTTTCCGACATAAGGTTCGAGATATCGATTCCACGCCGTCACATCTGACCCTTGGTCATTGAGAAAACGCACAATTCCATTCGGCAATTCCTGAATCAGGCTTTCCAGGTTTTCCACGATTGATGAGGGGAAGTCGTTTTCATCGATCACCCGTTGGACAATAGCTGGCATACGCTGGAGCAGGGTGAAGTAGGCAAAAGAGCCTTCCTCCGACATCATCAGCGGTGGGGGAATCGGTAATCGAGGTTGGCGACATTGAGAACCGAGCAAATTTTCCTGTTCAGTCACGGGTTTACCAGTTTCGACTGTCGAGAAGATTTTACACGTCTATGGGTGAACGTGCTGCTGAGGCTAAGAGCTACTTATCAAGTCTAAGCTCAATCCGCACCGCTCTGCGCTAAGGTGCGATCGCTCCTTTAGGTTTGTCTATTAAGATTACGTTTCAAAAACTGGCGATCGATTCTGTTAATTTAGGACTTACGCACGATTTTCATCAATTTCAGATATTTCAGCTACAGACTATACATTAACCCCTCTTTTTAGGGAGGTTATGCAGAAGTTCTGTTACTCATTCCCTAGTGTTGGCTCGCGTTTTGTCCAGATTTTGCCCAAAGGACTTAGTCACCTCTCATCAAACAGTGCTGCCATGTCACAAGAACGACTCAAACCAGAGGAACCAGCATCGCCCTTGAAAAGGCTACGGATTCAGGCAGGTTTAACTCAGGCTGAACTCGCTCGGCAAATTCCTGACAAAACTGGAACTAAACCCATCTCTCAAAGAGCTGTCAGCGCCTGGGAGAGGGGTGAATATCAGCCGGAACTAACCATTCTCCAAATGAAAGCGCTTTGTAGAGCATTGGCTGTGACTCTCGATGACTTACCGGACGACTGTGGTCCACCAAAGCCTTCATCTCTGGAGGAAAATAACTGAGCAGCTTGCTATATTAAGCTGATGTGCATAAAACATTGCATAATCTTCTCCCGCAGCTTACCAGGTTCCTACCCTGCAAACTGAATGCCGATTAGCCTACCACCAGGATGTATTCTTCGTCGAGCTTTGGCTGGCGATATCTGGGCTATTCGGAAGTTAGTGCTGAGTGCCAAACTTGATCCGACCCAGTTGCGTTGGTCACAGTTTTGGGTGATTGAATGCGAGGGGCGTGTAGTTGCATGTGGACAGTTGCGTAACTTCCCTGAAGCGCAAGAACTGGGGAGTTTAGTCGTCACACCCGCTTGGCGAGGACGGGGGTTAGGCAGCTATTTGACTAAGCATCTCATTCAGGAGGCAACCCAGCCAATCTATCTGGAATGTCTAGGCAGCAGGTTAGCTGAGTTTTATACTCGCTTTGGTTTTGTGCCTATTTCTTGGCAAGAGTTACCCCAATCCCTCAAATGGAAGTTTGGAGTTTCTCAAGTGGCTTCCAAAGTATTGCCGATGATTTCTGTGAAAATCATGCAGTATAGAGAGTCTGGTGCTTGACATCCTCACCGTCCTTCTAGGAAGGACGGGGTTTCAAACCCATTTTTCTGATGAATGGGCAATGCAGTAGAGAGGTTGCGGCTCCAACGCGTCTATTCTTCACCTTCTTCAAAGTTGACTTTTTCCTACATATCGCACAAATGAAGTTGAAACGCGATCGCGCTTAATTCTAAAACCGCTTCTTCAGATTCATTCATATTCTCTTATGCCAAGAGTTCATTGATTGCAATACTGAAACCTTGTAAAACAGCTTGAGTACTCACTACTTCGCCCGCATTAAATAATATCCAGCGTTGTTGACCATTAATCAAAACTAACTGACTTTCAGGAAATAATAGCCAGACTTCTTGACAACCGGATTGTAAATATTCTCTGGCTTTAGCAAATAATTCTTCAGCACTATCATCCGGGGATGCTACTTCTGCAATGAGTGAAAAACTCTGAGGCAGTACGGTAAAGTCGCCAAATTGCGCGACAAGTTCCGGTGTGAGGTAGGAAACATCAGGACGACGACCCCGTGTTCCTGTCCAGCAAGAGGCTTCAGTGTAAACGTCTCCCCCCTGACCACTGTCATCCTTGTAGTTCCCCCAATACCGAGCGAGTCTAGCTTGAACCCGACTGTGCTTAGCTGTCATTCCTTGTTTCTCCACCAGTTGCCCATCCACCCACTCCGTATTATCAGGGGGATGGAGCATATAGTCTTCTAAGGAGAAGGCTTTTGATTGATCTAAGACAGGGGTAGAAGTGACCATTGCTAGTTAATTCTCCATTAATTCTGGAAGGAAAATTCCATAGGGAATTACAGTGGCTTTGGGGCTAAAATCATGATCATAGACCTGGGTAGTTACATGAATTTTACCCCCTCGTCAAACACTCCAATTTTAACCGTAGCATTGGCATTCATTTCTCAAAGAAGAACCAGCGATCGCCCAGCCAAGAGAATGAGAGAGGGCGCTACTATTGTGACAAGGCTTGAGATTAGTCATATTGCCAATGCTTATGCGGATACCCTATGCGTCCTAGAGTTCTTGACCCAAATGGCTCCTATACGTTTAGCAAGTACTTTGACTTGCCCTATGCCCCCCAAGATATTCTGGCGGATTTGGGATGTACCTTAGAGCGCACCGATGTCACCAATCTGCCTTACTCAGAAGCTCCTCTGGAGTGGCTACACGCCCTCTCTGAGAGTCTAAAACGACGCCTAAAACGAGTGAATACAACAACAGAACAAGCGCGACGGGAAGCGCTCATTTTTCCAGTGATTGATCAAATTTGCGATCAACTTAACTATCCCCTCAATATCGAGTATTCTCTCAGCGTCAGCAATTGGCTTAAAGGATCTCTCGATTACTATATTCCCAGCCCCTACAATCTGTTGATTATCGAAGCCAAGCAATCAGATCTGACTAAAGGATTTACCCAATTAGCTGTTGAACTGATTGCACTAGATGAATGGGTTAACCATGCGATGCCCATTCTCTATGGGGCAGTTTCCACAGGTGAGATCTGGAAGTTTGGTATGTTTCACAGAGATACCCACCAAGTGACTGAATATCTCCCCCTGCATCCCATTCCCCAGGAACTAGAATTTGTGACCCGAACATTGATCGGGATTTTGCAAGCTGAACCCGCCAGAGTGTGGAAATGAGGAGCGATCGCCTCAGAATTGGGGGGCTAGGGGGGCGAAAATCGACTTTCGCAAGAGACATTCATGAGCGTACCGCTCAAACTCCAGAATGAAAGGAGACTTTCAAAACAGGTCTTAATGATTAGGAATTTTGTTTCAGTTTCTAGCCCCATTGACACACCATCTCAAAAAAGCGTTCGTACAGGGTTTAAGTCTGGCAATTGTCAAGTCCTGTGATGGTTTAGGATTAGCGTTTGATCTAGCAGATTTGCACATCCCGCAGATGATTGTCACGCGAGAGATCGAGTCGCTCAAGAATTTTTAAAAAACTTCTCCCAACCCTACAGCACACCCTTAGAACTAGGAATCATCCCAGCGCGACGTGGGTCAATTTCTACCGCCATCCGCACTGCCCGTGCAAATGCTTTGAACGTTGCCTCAATGATGTGGTGCGAGTTAATCCCATCAAGTTGGCGAATGTGCAGCGTCATCTGGCTATGATTAACCACCGCCACAAAGAACTCCCGCACCAACTGAGTGTCGTAAGTCCCTACACGCTGAGTCGGAATCTCCAAGCCGTAGCTTAAGTGAGGACGCCCGGAAAAGTCGAGGGTAACCTGAACCAACGCTTCATCTAGGGGGGCAAGGAAATGACCGAAGCGAACAATCCCTTTGCGATCGCCTAGCGCTTTCCCCAATGCCATCGCCAGCGTAATCCCAACATCTTCATTGGTGTGGTGGTCATCTATTTCCACATCCCCCTTTGCCCGCACGTCCAGATCAATCAGTCCATGCGAGGAAATCTGATGCAGCATGTGGTCTAAAAACGGGATACCTGTGGCGGCAGTGCAAGCGCCTGTACCATCCAAATTCAGGCTTACCTGCACATCCGTTTCACCCGTGGTACGGCTGACAGTTGCCGTTCGGGAAGGGAACCGAGTCTCGTGGTTTTGACTATTGAAACCTGTGTGTTCTGTCAGATTTCCCTTAGGGTTATCACTAATCTGCATAAAACCTGAATTCCTATACCTTTAAAGAAGAGTGAGGTCAAAAGTTACCTAGTTAACAAGTCGAAACCTTCAACCTTTAACCTTCAACCTTCAAACCTTCAACCCTATAATCTACATCCCCATTATTTCGTAACCTGCGTCTACATATAAAACCTGACCCGTAATCCCACTAGCTAAATCGCTGCACAAGAAAGCTGCTGCGTTGCCCACTTCCATCTGGGTAACAGTCCGTCGTAGGGGTGCCACTTGCTCCACATGATGAATCATATCGAGGATACCCCCAACTGCTGAGGAGGCTAAGGTGCGAATCGGCCCTGCCGAGATCGCATTGACCCGAATATTGTTCGGCCCCAGTTCAGCCGCTAGGTAACGGACACTCATTTCCAGCCCTGCCTTAGCAATTCCCATCACGTTGTAATTTGGAATCACTTTGACCCCTCCTAGATAGGTGAGAGTAACAATACTGCCCCCTTCCGTCATTAAGGGCTTAGCCGCTGCCGCGAGTTGAGTCAGCGAGTATGTGCTGATTTCCAAGGCTTGGGTAAAGTCAGCCCTTGAAACATTACTAAAGTCTCCCGATAAAGCCTCTTTACCAGCAAAGGCGAGGCAATGAATTAGGATGTCTATTTTGCCCCATTGCTGTGCGATCGCATTGAACGTTTCCCCCACTTGGGCATCGTCGGCGACATTACAGGGCAAAAAGATACTCGGTGCCAGTGGTTCTACCAGTTCTTTGACTTTTTTCTCAAAGCGTCCTTTTTCATCCGGCAGATACGTGACACCCAAATTGGCTCCAGCTTTGTGCAGCTGCTGGGCAATGCCCCACGCGATCGAGCGATTGTTAGCAATGCCAGTTACAAGAGCGTTTTTTCCAGCCAAATTAAGCATAATATTTTATCCTAAAGCTAATCGGATGAACACTTAAATACTTAGTGGTCAAATGTGATTATACAGGGTAAGACGGTGTATTATGGCTCCAATCCAATGCAGTCACAGAGTGTATGGCAGTGTATTTTGACCCCAAAGGTCTGCTCTCGATTTGACCGATTACTGGGTTCACTAAAACTTCCAATCCACCGATCTTCCCTAAATTATGTAGCAAATAGTACAAAAAACTAGCTTGGACTCAGATTAAGTATTCTTGGATACATTCAGAGCTTTCAGCAAGTCGGTTCAGGAGTCTCAAGCTTTACCGGCAATTAAATGACACAAAGTCGCCAGGGCGTTGGCAAGAGAGCATATAAATTATGGTCGTGACGCAAAATAGACCGTTAGCAGCAGTGTTCCGTCAGATGGGCGGTGGAGCATTTCCACCAGTGGTTGAAACGTTCGAGCGGGGGAAAACGATTTTTTTCCCAGGGGACCCAGCAGAAAGGGTTTACTTCTTGCTCAAAGGTGCCGTAAAGCTGTCTAGAGTTTACGAAGCTGGGGAAGAAATTACGGTAGCGCTGTTACGAGAAAACAGTGTTTTCGGCGTTCTGTCGCTGATCACCGGTCACCGCTCTGATCGGTTTTATCACGCCGTTGCCTTTACACCCGTCGAATTACTCTCTGCGCCCATTGATCAAGTGGAGCAATCGCTCAAAGACAACCCAGACCTATCCATGTTGATGTTACGGGGTCTATCTTCACGGATTTTGCAAACAGAAATGATGATCGAGACCCTCGCTCATCGGGACATGGGTTCGCGCTTGGTCAGCTTTTTGTTGATTCTGTGCCGTGACTTTGGAGTCCCCTCGGCGGATGGGATCACAATCGATTTGAAGCTGTCTCATCAAGCGATCGCAGAAGCCATTGGCTCAACCCGTGTCACAGTAACCCGTTTACTGGGAGACTTGCGCTCAGAAAAAATGATCACGATTCATAAGAAAAAAATTACCGTCCACAACCCGGTTGTTTTAAGCCAGCAGTTCACCTAGTTTCCCTATTCGGCTTACCATCATGCCCGTAGGATTGGTGTTGAAGAGGCACGGTGGCTTCCAAATTGCGGTAGGACGTGTAGCACGTCCCTTAGGGTGTTCCCCTAGCGCTGATACGCTACGCTTCGGTTGAAGACGTGGAAAGCTCATCTAAAATTTCCTACCAAGTAGGTCGCAAAAAAAGAACTTGATGTCCTACAGCCATGAGATAGGCTGTATCTGGACAGACTAAGCGTAGGCGATGACCAGCGGCTATATCCTGATTGTGGCAATTTTGGTGTTGGGAGGGGTAATCGCAACCTTAGGCGATCGCATTGGCACAAAAGTGGGCAAGGCGCGGTTAAGCTTATTTAACCTACGTCCCCGCAAAACAGCTACTTTAGTCACAGTAATCACCGGTGGCCTAATTTCTGCGACGACTTTAGGGATTTTGTTGGCGCTGAGTGGGTCATTGCGGGATGGGCTTTGGAGACTCGACGAAATTAAACGAAATCTGCGACTTGCTCAGGGTGATATTCAAAATCTGAATACCCAAAAAGGTCAGGTAGAGCAGGAGTTGGCTAAAGCCAGAAGCCAACAGGCTGAAGCCCAGAAGCGTCTGGATGCCATTAATCAACAGTTTCAGAAAGCTCAAACTCAGTTGAAGAATATCTCTGGACAGGCTACGGTTCTGCGTTCAGAAATTAAGTTACTCTTAGCCGAACGCCAGCAGCTGTTACAGCAACGGAATGAACTCAACGAGCAAATTACTCAACTTCAGACCCAAATTGCTCAATTAAGAGAATCCGTCGTTCAACGGGACGAGGAACTTGCCAAGCGAGGACAAACCATTGAGGAACGCAATCAAGAACTAGCCCGGAAAAATCAAACCATCAAAGAACGCAATCAGGAACTGGCTCAACAAGCCAAAGCCATCGCTGAGAGTGAAGAACGTCTCAAACAACTCGAACGAGAATTCAGAGAGGTTATCGTCCAGCGTGAAGCCCGCTACAAACAACGTGAAGAAAGATTAAAAACAGCGATCGCTCAACGAGAAACTCGTCTCAAAGACCTTGAACAAGAACTCACCCAACGAGAAAATCAACTAGCCGAACGAGACAAACAACTCAGCGAACGAGAGAAACAACTGGCTTTTTTACGACAGGAAGTAGAAACCCTAGAGCAGTACTATCAGAACTATCAAGCCCTACGCCAGGGTAATGTGGCTTTGGTTCGTGGTCAAGTGCTGGCATTTGGTGTTGTGCGCATTGTTGACCCAAAGGCAGCTCCACAAGCCGTTGAGCAACTATTACGAGAGGCCAATCGCAAAGCCGTTGAAATCACTCGACAGACTAGAAGAGATTCCGATGAACCCTTAGTCAAAATTGCTAAATCACAGATTGAGCCGTTAATTAATCAGATTAAAGACGGTAAAGACTATGTGGTGCGAATTCTCTCAGTCGGTAACTATGTAGAGGGTGAAAAGGACATACAAGTTTTTGCAGATGCCGTCCCCAATCAAGTCGTCTTCCAGGCAGGCGAACTCTTGGCTACCATTTCTGCCGATGCTTCAACCATGACCAACGAAGAAATCCGACAGCGACTCGACCAGTTACTCGCAGCGGCTCAGTTCCGTGCGCGTCGTGCAGGGATACTCGGTAGTATTCAGGTTGGGGATGGTCGTATTATTACCGTTATTAATTTCATTGAACAGCTAGAAAAGTATGGTCACTCCGTCGATATCCAAGCGATCGCCCAAGAAACGACCCCCACCGCTGGCCCCTTGAAAATGCAGCTGGTAGCGATGCAAAATGGACAGGTTATTTTTAAAACATGAGCTGTTAGGTATGGAAGGAATCCTTTGATTTTAGGTTTTGATCCAGGACGCGATAAGTGTGGTTTAGCTGTAATGGGAGAATCGCGGCAGCTCCTGTACCATCAGGTTGTGCTGTCCTCCGAAGCGATCGCAACGATTCAACAATTGTGTCAGCAATTTCCCATTGAAATCATTGTGATGGGCGATCAGACTACGGCAAAAAGTTGGAGACAGAAACTTGAACGTGATTTATCACTGTCCCTGCCAATTGTTTTAGTTGATGAGCGTTATAGCACTTTAGAAGCACGCGATCGCTATTGGCAAATGTATCCCCCCCAAGGGTTCCAACGCCTCATCCCTCAAGGACTGCGAGAACCACCCCGCCCAATAGATGACATCGTCGCCATCCTATTAATCGAGCGCTACATGAAGGGAGTAGGGAGTAGGGAATGGGGAGTAGGGTAGGTAACAGTAAGGGGATTTTTACCCCACCTGATGTGTGAGCCACTCGCCTTGTGGGGGCAAGTATCCCAAAGGTAGTGGAATTGAAGTAGAAACATTTGGGAATAGCTCGTTCTCTCATCTACTCCCTACTCCCTATTCCCCATTCCCTTTTTGGTCAAACATGTGTATTCCTCAGTCTCCAGCATCTAATCACAACTCTGCTCGAATGGTAAAGGCATAATCTCCTCCTGGCTCTAACTGGTAATCACATCGCTCTAAAAACCGACCCAGTGGCTCTTGAATCAGTGCACGCCCCAGAGAGGGTTTGACAGACAACTGTCCCTTTCGGAAAAACCACTGAAACTGCCACTTATATTCTGCCGCTTGAACTTCTCCTTCCATCTTGCCCTGTTGCCAGGAGTGCTGAGTAATCCTGACATAGGCAGTCGTTTCCGGCAGATTCATGGAACTCACAATAGATACGATTATTCACAGCTTTAAAAACTTAGGTTAGCAGATTCATTGAGCGCTACTCCCTTGCCACACGGCAGATTTTGACCCAGTAGGGAACATTATTGTCCCCCGACAGTAACCTTGTGGTATGAGGAGAGTCGTTAAAGGAGAGTAAGGTAGGTAACAGTAAGGGGATTTTTACCCCACCTGAGGTGTGAGCCACTCGCCTTGTGGGGGCAAGTATCCCAAAGGTAGTGGAATTGAAGTAGAAACATTTGGGAATAGCTCGTTCTCTCATCTACTCCCTATTCCCAATTCCTTTTTTGGTCAAAATGAAGTTCTGCTGCCAAGACAGGGAACAGAGAAGGGAGGTGAATCCAACCAACGCTCCATTCCTGATTGTCAATTGCCAACAACCTATGTTTTTTCCTATAGCTAAGTGTTATTTCTTAGGCCGTAATTTTTGACTGCTTTTAGACAATTTGCGAATTATTTTGTTCTTGTAAACATTCAGCAGACTAAAAGAATCTTCAAATTTCAGCCACAAATCAGCTGTGGTTCCCGTATATCCACGCTCCTTGTGGAGAAACTGCCGCCGCGCAAAACTCATCGGTTCTGGGTAGGCTTGAGACGTGGACAGCCTTGGCTTGGGGCCACACCAGTGAATTACGATCGCCTCTTCATTCTCAACGACTGGACCCGTCTCCTCCACAGGAAATCGCTTTTGCAGTTCCTCCCGCTCAAAATCGGGAACAATCAGTTGCATCGGAACTTGCCCTAAGCGAATTCTCCCAGCATCAGCCGCACGGAAGAGCATGAAGTTCAAGAAACCCATCTCACCATACTTAAAGATTCCCGGATGCTGTTCCGTGAAATCTAAAATTTCAATATACTCTTCCAAACTAAAGATACCTCGCGTTCCAAAGAAGGTACCTGTACAGAAATAATCATTACGATGAGCTTGCCAGTTAAAATCAGGAAAATATTGCTCAATCGCTGAAATTTCAAAGAAGAATTCACAAACCATCTCGTTAGAATAACCATAACGAGGTTTGTCAATAATGGCATCATAATCCTTGAAATTGGCATATTTCAGAATATTGCCCCACACATTCGTATCTGCATCTAACACTAAAAAATGCTTCCAAGGACTCTCCCAGAATGCAATCATCTTAGTTTTTCCCCAACCAAAGCTCCTTTTTTGTAGCAGCTCACGGCTCACATTCTGGTGATTGAGGATACGAACGCCATATGCCTTTTCCAGGGAGCTAGTAGAAAAAGTCCCATCAACAATCAGACAAATTGGAACATCGCCCAAAAAATGTCTAATACTGGCACAACAGCCCTTGGCAAATAAGTAATCTTGGTAACAACAAGCAACAATGATACCAAAATCTTCCATAATGGCTTATCTCACTTTCTGGTTTGTGATGCACTAGGGGTATATCGGGAGTTGCGGTAGAATTCTATCGATACAATTCATCAATTAAACTTACTGTATCTGATGACTACTGTAACTCGTTACCACGAGCAGCAACCCCTTTGAACTGATGAACTGCGATCGCATAGCAGCCCTGCTAACCTGCTATAACCGTAAGCTACTTACACTGGCTTGTCTTAAGGCTCTATTTAACCAAGAACTCAAGCGCGAGGTGACCATTGATGTCTATTTAGTCGATGATGGCAGCACGGATGGTACAGCAGAAGCGGTTACCCAGTCATATCCCCAGGTAAAGATTCTCAAAGGAGACGGAAGCCTATTTTGGAATGGAGGAACGCGCCTCGCCTTTGGGGAAGCCATCAAGCACGACTACGACTACTACCTCTGGCTCAACAATGACACGTTGCTTCAACCGAGCGCCTTGAGCAACCTTCTGGAAACGTCCCAGCGTTTGCGGAATCAAGGTGAGCCTCGGGCAATTGTTGCTGGGTCTACTTGCGATCCCCATACAAAAGCCCTAACCTATGGTGGGGTAATGCGCCGGAGTCGTTGGCGACCGCTTAAATTTGATCTGTTGGAGCCGGGTGAGGCCGCTAAGCGGTGCGACACGATCAATGGTAACTGTGTCCTGCTCCCCAGGGAAGTTGTTCAAGTTGTCGGTAACTTAGAGCCAGCTTTCACCCACTATGCCGGAGACTGGGACTACGGTTTACGTGCTCAGCGACAAGGTTGTACAGTCTGGGTTGCACCCGGATATGTGGGTACCTGTTCCCAGAACTACCAGCCTGGTAGCGAAGCGGATTCATCGGTAGCAATCGGTGAGGGACTCAAAAAGATTAGTCAACCCAAGGGTTTACCCGTAAAAGAACAAGTCCTTCACCCTTTTTGGGAGTGGAGAATTTTTGCCCAGAGGCATGGGGGACTGTTCTGGCCGATTTACTGGTTGATTCCCTATCGCCGATTATTAGGGATTTCACTGCTTGGTGGCAGGAGACAACACCGGATGAATCAGTAAAAATACGGATGAATCAGTAAAAATACTAGTAGAAAAATAATGGTAGGCTCGTACTGTCGATAGCCCCCTTGCTGTTGGCAGAAAGCTGACAATCCCATGCGCTCGATTCAGTTAGCTTGTTGGTACAACACTTATGATTCATCCTCGTAGTTTGAGACAGTAGATAAATGGTTGGGTGTGTATAACTCAGGGTCAACCAGATGGACGAGAGTAAAGATATCCGCATTGCTTGGCTAGTGCCTTCCGTAGAACTGGGAGCCTACTGGCAGCCCGTGTTGAGAGAGTTCACCAAGGTATTTAAAAATACAATTTTTTATACGGGTCTGGTTTGGCCAGGATTCGATCCTGAAGTTCCCGGCGCACATGTGATTAAAATCGTCGGGGAGATGAAATCGTTAGAAGTGACCCAGACGACCGGATACAGCCGTCGTTTGATGCTCCTCTCTCCTGGTATAATTGGACACCTAATCCAATTCAAGCCTCAGGTAATCTTAGCCCAAGCTTATTCGTTATGGACTCTCTTGGCGCTGCTGTTAAAACCTTGGGGGAAGTGGAAATTTATCATCATTTACGACGGCAGCTCCCCAAACTCAGACTTTCGAGATTCAAAAATTCGTTCGCTCTTTCGAGGAGTGATGTCTCGCTATGCCGATGCTTTCGTGGCGAATAGTCACGGGGCTAAAGAGTATCTGATTGAGGGGGTTGGTGTGAAGCCAGAAAGGGTTTTTACTAAGACCTATTTAGTGCCGGATGTGGCAACATTAGAGCAAAGTAAGGAAAAGGCTGAGAGCGTTGAGGAAAGGCTCAAGCGCCCAATCTTCCTATACGTTGGACGAATTACACATAGAAAAGGACTTCAGTCGCTCTTAGAAGCCTGCTCTATTCTTCGATCTCAGGGATACCAGGATTATTCCCTCCTGATTGTTGGCACGGGTGAGCAACGGGAGGAACTAGAAGTGTTTATTCAAAACCAAAATTTAGAAGCTCAGGTAACTTGGGTAGGCTGGGTAGAATATGGGCTTTTAGGTAAATACTTCCAACAGGCGGATGTTTTTGTATTTCCGACCTTGGAAGATATATGGGGAATGGTGGCTCTTGAAGCGATGGTGTTTGGTAAACCCGTTTTGTGTTCTAAATGGGCAGGAGCCTCCGAAATGGTGATTGAGGGCGAGAATGGTTATATTTTTGATCCGTTTGAGCCCGAGGAATTAGCGATCGCAATGCGCCGTTTTCTGAATTCTCCAGAACTCATTGACTCAATGGGCAAACAAGCTCAACAACTCATCAGCTCTAAAAACCCGTCTTCAGCCGCTCAATCGTTTGTCGATGTTATTTCTTTAGTCTTGGGAAACGAGTCATAATACCTCCATTGCTTAGCTTGTTCCATCCGTATTGTGGGAGTAAAACGTGGGTGTCGCTATCATCACTGGCTCAGCAGGGTTAATCGGCTCTGAAGCTACAACGTTTTTTGCCGAACAAGGCTTGGACGTGGTAGGAATTGACAATGATATGCGTCGCGTATTTTTTGGTGAGGACGCCTCAACAACATGGAATCGCCAACGCCTGGAACAAACTCTCGGCTCACAGTATCGCCACCTACAGGCAGATATTCGAGATAATGAAGCTATCACCCAAATTTTCAAGCAATATGGTTCCCATATTGCCCTGATTATTCATACCGCTGCTCAGCCCTCCCACGATTGGGCCGCACGCGACCCGATGACGGATTTTTCGGTCAATGCCAACGGGACGCTCAATTTGTTGGAGGCAACTCGTCAATACTGTCCAGAAGCTCCTTTTATCTTCACCTCCACTAATAAAGTATACGGAGATACACCCAATCACTTGCCTCTCGTAGAGCTAGAAACCCGTTGGGAAATCGAGCCCAATCATACTTACGCATCGGGTATTCGGGAGGATATGTCAATCGATCAAACCCTCCATAGTTTATTTGGTGCCTCAAAAGTCGCGGCGGATATTTTGGTTCAAGAATATGGGCGCTATTTTGGACTACGCACAGCCTGCTTTCGAGGTGGATGTCTCACCGGCCCCAATCACTCCGGTACCCAATTACACGGCTTTTTGGCTTATTTGATGAAATGTGCGGTTACGGGCACGCCCTACACCGTTTATGGCTATAAAGGGAAACAAGTTCGCGATAACATCCATAGCGCTGACCTAATTCAAGCCTTCTATGAGTTTTTTAAAGCGCCACGAGTCGCAGAGGTATATAACACAGGAGGTGGTCGTTATAGCAATTGCTCGATGTTAGAAGCGATTGAAATATGTCAAACCATAGTTGCGCGGGAACTCAAGTGGACTTACTCAGAGCAAAACCGCATTGGTGACCATATCTGGTGGGTCAGCGATAATAGCAAATTTTCTCAACATTATCCAAACTGGAAGTTACAGTACAACGTCTCGCAGATTTTGCAGGAAATCTACGAATTCAACTACGAGCGATGGAAACAAGGGGCGCTATCATGACCAATGCAAGTAACTCGAATTTGATTGATTCCGAAGAAGATAGGAACTTTATCGCGGTAGATACGCCAAGAATTATTGATGAGGGAAAACGAAACGTCCTTGGGGTTCGGGTAGACGCTGTGAATTATGAGGCCGCTGTCAACAAAATCATTGCTGCTGCTCGTCAGGGGAAAAAACTATCGGTTTCAGCCCTAGCGGTTCACGGAGTGATGACGGGAGTTCTGGATGAAACCCATCGCTATCGCCTCAATCGTTTGGATTTGGTCTGTCCGGATGGACAACCTGTACGTTGGGCGCTCAACTTGCTGTATCAACAGAAACTTCCTGATCGCGTCTGTGGCCCGGTTTTGATGTTACAGATTTGTGAACGTGCGGCTCAAGAAGGGTTACCGATTTACTTATATGGCAGCCGTCCTGAAACGCTGGAAGCTCTCTCCAAAAATCTTCGCGATCGCTTCCCCAAATTAATCATCGCTGGTTCTCAGCCCTCTCGCTTCCGGCAAGTCTCGGTTGAAGAGAAACAGCAGATTGTTGAAGAGATTCGTAAAAGTGGTGCCGCACTGGTGTTTGCCGGTTTGGGGTGCCCCAGACAAGAGGTATGGGTTTACGAATATTCCCAGGATTTATCCATGCCTGTGATGGCGGTTGGTGCAGCTTTCGATTTCCATGCAGGTAGAATCTCTCAAGCTCCAGCTTTCATGCAGCGCTGGGGTTTGGAATGGTTTTATCGGCTGATGCAAGAACCTACACGTTTGTGGCGGCGGTATGTCTTCTTAAATCCTCTATATATATCGCTTTTTATTTTGCAGTTCTTGAAAATCGTTTACTTCGATCCGACCAACGCTACCCCTCCAAAGGAAGACATGCGGTACGGATAGGGGTGGAGAGACTGCGGGACCTGCTTTGACCCGCAATGGTATTAGGTACCCGTGATGTGAATAACGACTTCACGGTTATGATTTTGTCGTCGATGTTCCCATATATAAATTCCCTGCCAGGTGCCCAAGAGTAATCTTCCTCGAGTAATGGG
>NZ_DATNPA010000526.1:0-25689 GCF_036703385.1 Allocoleopsis sp.
TCAAAAGCTCTAAGCTTTTGAGTAACGCATTCTGTAGAGTGAATTTATCAATGAGACTAGACCGCTACAGACCGCTGCTACCTGCCGCAACAGGCAGACCTCGCGATCGCAATTTGGCAGTGTTTACCTTTAAAGTTCAATTCTTCTGGAGCACGAGGCTAACGTGAAGGTTTTGGTGGTTGGCAATGGGGGACGCGAGCACGCCCTCGCTTGGAAACTGTTGCAATCTCAACGCATTCGTCAGGTGATATGTGTTCCTGGTAATGGTGGCACAGCTAGGATGGAAAATTGCCAGAATCTTCCCTTACGAGTTGATGATTTTGAGGGAATTGCTCGATTTACTGTGGTTCAAAACGTCACATTGGTTGTTGTTGGCCCAGAAGTCCCACTGGCGTTGGGTCTTACAGACTACCTCCAACAACACAACCCTAACGTAATGGTTTTTGGACCAACACAGGAAGGAGCGCAGATTGAAGCCAGTAAATACTGGGCTAAGTCTTTGATGCAACAAGCTGGTATTCCCACACCTCGTTGCGAGAGGTTTACCGATGCGGCGGCGGCAACTGACTATGTGATGGCTCAAGGGGCACCGATTGTTGTTAAAGCCGATGGCTTGGCAGCAGGGAAGGGAGTAACGGTTGCCGCTACTGTTGAGGAGGCGAAAACTGCTATTGAGTCGCTCTTCAAGAGTGGGTTGAGTCCTGTGGTGATTGAAGAGTGTTTAACTGGTCAAGAGGTTTCTGTTTTGGCTGTGACTGATGGCTTAACAGTACGACCCTTACTACCTGCACAAGATCACAAACGAATTGGAGAAGGGGATACTGGAGAAAACACGGGGGGAATGGGAGTTTATGCCCCAGCGCCACTCGCAACACCTGCCTTGATGGAACGAATCGAGCAAGAAATCCTCCAGCCGACTGTTGAAGCTTTACGGCAAAGAGGGATCGACTACAGGGGGGTTCTTTACGCCGGATTGATGATCACTCCTGAAGGTGACCCAATGGTTCTGGAATTTAATTGCCGTTTCGGCGATCCAGAAACCCAAGCGATCTTACCTTTACTAGAAACTCCACTGGAAGAGTTACTGCTAGCTTGTACTCAGCAGCGACTAGAGCAATTTCCACCGATTACCTGGAAGCAGGGTGCAGCGGTTTGTGTCGTCGCAGCAGCGCAAGGGTATCCTGGGAGCTACCAGAAGGGCCAGCTGATTACGGGAATTGAGCAAGCCGAACAACTGGGAGCTACTGTGTTCCAAGCAGGGACACAGCTGAAGCAGCAACAACTATTGACCGATGGGGGTCGTGTGTTGGGTGTGACGGCAACGGGAGAAACTTTGGCTGAGGCGATCGCAGGAGCTTATGCTGCAATGGATTGTATTCAGTTTGAGGGAATGTACTACCGTAAAGATATTGGTCATAGAGTCATCAATGTCTAGCCCTTAGTCTCATTAAAGGGGTAAGAGATAGGCCATTTAGGATTTACTGGAATTACAAGCCATTGGCTACCTTTTAGCCGTTCTCGCGGACATCTCACCCTTGCAATTTTTAAACAAGTATGGATGAAAGCGAGTCGGAGTCTAACATATAGCCTGGAATTCTTGGTAGAATGAATCTCGGTCGAAACTCCCACTGGCTGACTAAAAGGCTCTTCATGAGTACTAGCTCCAGACCTCAAAAAAGATGATTTCCTCACGGGAGCCATAAGCAAGGCATAGGAAATCCGTATAGTTGAATGATTCACCCCTTGGGAAGCAGGGGGTCTGCCAGGGTAAATACGTTCCACCGGAACGTTAATACAGGAGTCAAGGTCACAGAGCGTGTACCCAACCTCCGGACGCTGTGTAAGACCATCATCGGATTCCGTTCCGAACTCAGTCATGAGTACCTAACGTGGCAGCGGCGGATGAAACTGGAAGCCTGTCTTGTATTGCTCAGCAATCAAGAGGGTACTTCACAAGACCGTTCTGTTGATTTTAGTAACCCAACCGAGATTGGCTTTGTTAAAAACCATTCGAGAAGTTATCGCGCATTGGTGGTCGGACTTTACACTCCAAACCCGGCTGATGGCGGCAGCGACACTAGCCGTCTCTTTGATCATGAGTGGCTTAACCTTCTGGGCGGTGAATACGATTCAACAGGACGCTCGAATGAACGACACTCGCTTTGGTCGTGACTTAGGTCTGTTGCTGGCAGCTAATGTGGCACCTCAGATTGCAGAAAATAAGCTGACGGAAGTGGCTCGCTTTTCCCACCGCTTTTATAGCACCACATCCAGCGTGCGCTACATGCTCTACGCTGATGCGGATGGCAACATCTTTTTTGGCATTCCTTTCTCGGAATCTGAGGTACAAAACTCACTAACGATCCAGCGTCGGATTGAGTTGCCCGAAAATTACGGGAATAACTCGGATTTGCCGATGGTACGGCAGCACCGGACGCCTGATGGAGAAGTGACAGATGTGTTTGTTCCCCTGATGCATGATGGCAAATCCCTGGGGGTTTTAGCGATCGGCATTAACCCAAATCCCACAGTTGTTGCCTCCTCCAATTTGACACGGGACGTAACGATCGCTGTTTTTATCTCGATCTGGGTCATGGTGATTTTGGGAGCCGTATCTAACGCGCTGATGATCACAAAGCCCATCAAGGAGTTGCTCACAGGAGTCAAAAATATTGCGGCTGGTAATTTCAAGCAGCGAATTGACCTCCCCTTAGGAGGTGAATTAGGGGAACTGATTTTCAGCTTCAATGAAATGGCAGAGCGCCTAGAGAGCTATGAAGAGCAAAATATTGAGGAATTGACGGCTGAGAAAGCCAAGTTAGAAACGCTAGTTTCCACGATCGCGGATGGTGCTGTGTTACTAGATACCAATTTACAGATCATGTTGGTTAACCTGACAGCACGGCGCATTTTCGGTTGGGAAGGGTGTGACATTGTAGGGAAAAATGTCCTAGATTACCTGCCTAAGGTGGTAACAATGGAACTCAAGCGACCGCTTTATCACATTGCTGAAGGCCAACCATCTCTCGATTACGATAACGAAGCGCTGCGGCAGAGCGCAGATCGGGAAGGTGAAGAGTTCCGCATCACTCTGACCGAGCCAACAGCTCGCACTGTACGTATTCTCTTAACAAGGGTCTTCGATCAGTATCGAGAGACACTCAAGGGAATTGCGATGACGGTACAGGACATTACCCGTGAGGTAGAGTTAAACGAGGCTAAGAGTAACTTTATTAGCAACGTCTCCCACGAACTAAGGACACCTCTTTTTAATATCAAATCCTTTATCGAAACGCTTCACGAATACGGCGAAGACCTGAGTGAAACAGAGCGACGGGAGTTTCTCGAAACCGCTAATCGCGAAACAGACCGCCTAACACGTTTGGTCAACGATGTCTTGGATTTATCTCGACTGGAGACCTCTTGTCGAATTTATCACTTTGAGCCCGTAGACATCGCTCAGCCCGTCGAGCAGACGCTGCGAACCTACCAGCTCAACGCCCGCGACAAAGGCATTGAACTGATTCACGAAATTGAACCTAATTTGCCCCCTGTCTTAGGTAACTACGATTTACTACTCCAAGTCTTTGATAATTTAGTTGGTAATGGCCTGAAATTTACGGAATCAGGTGGACGAGTAACGATTCGTGCTTATCTACTAAAAGAAACGCTCAATCATCACGACCAGACTAGTTCTGTGCGCCTTGAAGTTTCTGATACAGGCATTGGGATCGATGCAGAAGACCAAGAAGCAATTTTTGAGCGGTTCTTCCGTGTAGAAAACCGAGTTCATACCCTAGAAGGCACGGGGTTAGGTCTTTCCATTGTCAGAAACATCATTGAGAAGCATCACAGTCAAGTCCATTTAGTTAGCGAAGTCGGCATTGGTACAACGTTCTGGTTTGACTTGGATGTGTTTGAAGACAAAAAAATAGTGGTTGACCAAAATCAACCTGTTGACACCTCATCAACTCCTCAAGCCCCAACAGCTGCTACCAGTGTGCTTTAGCAGGGATGAACGTTGAGGGAAAGCTAAATAAACCCTAAAAAGCGAGCTTTGTCAACTCTATTTAGAGATTTCCCTCATTTAGAGGCAATCAGCGTCAGCATAACACTCACCGCTGCCAATCCAAGGAGACCTAGCAAAGTTGGGTGTTGTTGACAGTACAATCTTAAAGAATGCATCAAGTCAGGACTGGTGTTACGGAGCTGCTCTGTGTCTAACTGATGCTGGTTCATATTGTCGTAAAGAGTACACTCTTGAGCATCGGGACGTTGGGGAAAATTACAAGTATCATCCGCGTGGTACGTGCAGGTTTCACACAACGCTGTATCTCCCACTGCTCGGTGCAAAGTAATCCCTGGATGACCGTAGGCTTTAAGAACTGTTCGACAGTAGGGACAAGTAACTGCGCGGCTACTGACGGATTGATGGCATTTGGGGCAATTTTGCATAGGTAGTAGCTCTTGATCAGCTGACCGATTCCTATAGGCTATCTTACCCACACCAATCTATCTGGCTCTCATACCAAATCCCGGTCTACTACCCCTTTTTAGGCAATCCGCTTTCGCTTTGTAGAGAAGTTTTGGTGTAACGTCTGTGCGGCTAGACTTATTTCTACCGCGCTGCACTAGCTTGAAGCCAAGGGAAATTTTCGTACTTGATACTCAGCCGCCTCAATAATCTGCTGTTGTTCTCCAAACTCTTGCGTAAACTGCTGCTCAACTTGTTTGAGGCGCTCTGCCGGAACGGATTCCCACGCGTCGCGACTGGCCCAACGAATGATTAAGATCACCTCTGTTGGTCTTTCTGGATCGATCCAGACTTCTTTGCCTAAAAATCCTGGATAGGCGGCTAACATCGATGTCCAGATTTCGGCATCTTTTTGAATAAATTTTTCCCGAAGTTCGGGAGAGACTCTCAGTTTGAGCCACTCAATGACCATGTTGACGAATCTTGCTTAGGGTTAGTTACGACGGCTCGAAAAGAGACATCGCTTTATTGTGTCATGATTTATCTGAGCGTAGGTTGGCGACAGGTGCTGAGAAGATGTCACAGAATAGAACTGTAGGCTGGAAATACATCCGGTGATGAGCACCCTTGGGAACAGTCTACGTTAAGCCCCCCAATTAAGCACCCAGTGGCAGGAACGACAGATGGATAATAATAACAATTGGCTCCAGCAGTTATTGATGGTCGGTGTTGGCACGACATCAGTAGTCGCAGAGAAACTGCGAGAGGTGAGCGATGAATGGGTAAAAGAGGGAAAAATTAACCCTGAGCAGGCCAAAGGAATTGTTGATGAGATGGTGCAGCAGCTCAAGTCAGAGCATGGTAATTTTGAGGCGCAGATGGAACGGCAATTGCGTAATATGATGCAAGATTTCGGTGTTCCTCGGCAATCGGAAGTCGATGAATTGCGAGGTCGCATCGATCGCCTAGAGCGGCAGGTACGAGACCTGGAAAATAAGCTCTGGCGTTGAAGCAAGTTGAATCGGGAGGATAGATTTTGAGAGAAATTTTAATCAGCTTAGGAGTAGTATTAGCTTTTGGGCTGCTGCTTATCGTGGCTCAGTTTAGTAGTGGGAAAAGCTCAGCACTCGCTGACGAACTTACCAAAACTCAACCCGCAGTGGTGGCACTAGATACCAGTGCTAGATCCGCTGTTAAGGATACAAAACTTATGGCAATGAATAGTGGCTCAGAAAGCGAAAAGACTACAGGGAAGGATGTTGTGACAACGGACTCTGGCCTGAAGTACAAGGAGATTAAGGAGGGAGACGGGGCAACACCTCAAAAAGGTCAGACCGTTGTCGTTCACTATACAGGAACGTTGGAGGATGGGACTAAGTTTGATAGTTCCCGCGATCGCAACCGTCCTTTTTCCTTCAAAATTGGTGTAGGACAGGTGATCAAAGGCTGGGATGAAGGCGTTGGCTCAATGAAAGTTGGCGGACGGCGTGAACTCATTATTCCCGCTGAGTTGGGCTATGGTGCCCGTGGTGCGGGTGGAGTGATTCCGCCTAACGCCACACTAATTTTTGATGTGGAACTGCTAAAAATTAGCTAGAAACAATCTTACCTCTCTCAATCGTCTGCCCATTCTCATCGATTGGGAGAGGCAAGGTTACGGAAACGAGTAAATTGCGGGTCAAATATTAGCTTGACGACACCTGTCGGGCCATTTCGATGTTTCGTAATAATGACTTCTGCAAGTCCTCGATCCGGTGTATCGGGTGAATAATATTCGTCCCGGTAGAGCATAATGATTAAATCTGAGTCCTGCTCGATCGCACCCGACTCTCTCAAATCTGACATCATTGGTCGCTTATTGGTGCGAGCTTCAACTCCTCGACTCAACTGAGAAAGAGCAATCACTGGGACATTGAGTTCCCGGGCTAATCCTTTGAGACTGCGCGTAATTTTGGATAGCTCTTGGACGCGGTTGTCACCGCTGCCTTCCATTAACTGCAAGTAATCGATCAAAACTAATCCTAATGTGCCAGCTTGCTCGGCCTGAAGACGACGTACTTGCGATCGCATCTGCATAACCGTCTGGTTAGCGGTATCGTCAATATACATCGGCAACTCCGATAATGTGCCAAGGGCACGACTTAAATCTCCCCACTGAGTTTGGCTAATCCGCCCAGTCCGTAGATAATTGCTCTCAATTCCTGCCTCACTCGCCAAAAGACGCTGCACTAATTGCTCCTTCGACATTTCCAAGCTAAAAATGGCTACTGGAAATTTTTCAGCAATATTGCGAGCAATCCCCACCGCGAAGCTGGTATTGTGAACACAGATATCATTCGCCACAAAATTATGGGTTTCTGGAATAGTTAAGTCATAGACCTTTTTGTATCCCACAGATTCAATAGAAACAATTTCATCCCAGTAAATTTCGCTAGTTGCTAACTGCTGAAGGGGCAGGTTATCTAAAGCAAAGCCCAACATAAAAAGCCGCTCTCGTGATAAGGCTCGTTTACCTACATGAATGTTTGAGTAACCCTTGATGCCCGCACGCAGGGCTAAAGATTTCCAAGATTCACTACCTTTTACCTTGGCGATTTGCTTCCAGATTTCAATGGGAATTAGATCGCGATTGGTTTGATATCGCTTCTCCAATAGGGCTTCTTGTACTTTGGACAGAGCCTCTTCTTTCCCAAAAATACCAATTTCACTGATAAACGTCTTGATAGACAGAGCATTAGTAATATCAACTTGCCACGCTGGGCGGCGAGTATTGTTGTATTTTATAAACCGCTTTTTTAGAGCAGCAATGATGCCAAAACGGAGTAAAAGATGCTGTACCTGCCTTACCAGTTGCTCACTCACAGAGGCATACCCTAACTGTGATTGACCACTTTTAAGCACCGTCGCCCATCCATCGGTGGCAAAGAGACGGTTGAGGAATAAAGCAACTTGCGATCGCTCTAACTTGAAGATAATTGCTGGGATACTTTTGCTATGAGCATCTTTGCCCCAAAGACCTAATTCTTGTAACCAGCACGTCAGTGGATTTTTGCCATTTTTACTAATAGCAGCAAGTCCATGAGGAATAAGTTCTTCAGCTTCAACTTGCAAAAAGTTACATAGCCGCTTCAACGTTTCTTGATTTGGAACACAGCGTCCTTTTATCCACTGGTAAATTGTATTTTGGCTGACTCCAAGTGCTTTAGAGAGTTGTAAAGCAGATAAAGACAAAGACTGGATAACGGCTTGTAGGCGTTGTGCAAAAATCTTGCGGTAAGTCGTGATGAATTCTAGATCTCCAGTAACATTCAGGGTTGGAGTACGAGTCCCCTGTGACGTTTCTAAGCGAATTTTGAGTCCTGGAAAGTTAGCAACAGCCTCAATGAATTCTTCTTGCAGCAAAGGATTGCTATTGATGAATTGTGGAGAAGTCCTGGTTAGACAACCATCTCCAATCAAGTATCCCAACAGCTTGACTTCGCACTCGCGGATGGTTTCTGTTCCAAAAACCTCTATCTTACGAGGCACCGCAATCTTGTTACCGGGTTTCAGTTCCCCAAGTTGTTGCCATCCATTGATGGTCAAAAACGGATGAGTAATGGTGGTTTCAATAAACCGTCCTAATCGAGTCGTCACACGGAATACTGGCTTGCACCCATCATCTACAAATGCGGATGGTTGAGTGAGGTGGAATTTCCAATCCTGCCCTAACGTTAATAATTCAGCTTGACGACGATGATAGATTTCTTCAACGGTGGCTATGCTCCCATCTGACAAGACAATTGGGGTATCGAAGACAATGCATTTTCCCATTGACGGCCTACCCGCCACAATAATCAGGTCAGAACGCTGAAAGCCACCGGTCATGGCGTCTAGGTCGTAGAATTCAGAGGCAATACCCGGTATTGCTGCACCCTCTTGGCGGGTTTCAATTTCTTGGAACGTCTGAATTAGGGTCTCAGCAATCGGAACTAGACCTTGTTGAGGACGCTTTTGGGTGAGGCTGAAAATCTTCTGTTCGGCTTGGTCTAAGACGGTTTCCAATTCGAGCGATGTCTCATAACCCAGCTGCACAATATCGTTACCAGCGTGGATCAGTTGGCGACGGATGTACTTATCCACTACCAACAGCGCATATCGGTCAACATTCACGGCTGACACGGTGCGATCAACTAACTCCGCTAACTTGCTCTGACCGCCAACTCTGTCTAATAACTCGTGGTCATAGAGCCAAGTAGTAACACTCATTAAATCGACGGGCTTACTCTGAGTATGAAGCGCTAAGACAGCTTTGTAGATTTCGCGGTGGCTATTAATATAGAAAGCTTCTGGGCGCAGCAAGTCAGCAACCCGACCAATCGCTTGGGGGTCTAGCAAAATGCCTCCGAGGATGGATTCCTCGGCATCAACATTTTGAGGGGGTAGAGAGTTACTAAATGCAGAGAAATTCAGTTCTTGAGTCATAACCAAGACGCGATCGCCAGATAAAACCAGCTTAATCAATCCTTCAACAGTGAGCAGTGACCAGTTGGTCGCTGATGAGCTCAAAGGTGGAAGTAAGAGTCCCCCTCTCATAGCGACGGTGGAAGGTAACGTCTCAGGGGTTCAATCCCCCAATAGTTATCTGATCACAGATAACTGATCACTGGTCACTGATTGAACCTTCAACTACTGAGCTACGACTTGAATTTCTACCGTCGCTGTAACTTCTGGATGTAGCTTTACGTCTGCTTTATAGAAACCGAGCTTACCGATGTCGGGTAGCGTAATTCCCCGACGGTCTACTTCCTGATTGGTGGCGGATTGAATCGCTTCTGCCACTTCTTGGGCTGTAACGGTACCAAAGATTGCCTCTTTTTCACCCACTTGCTTCGCGATGACAAAGCGACCAACGGTTTCCAGGGCTGTCTTACGGGCTTCAGCTTGCTGCTTTTCTTCTAGCAAGCGCTGCCGTTCTAGCTCTCTACGCCGTTCAACTTGCTTGAGAATGCCAGGGGTGGCGATCATTCCTATTTTTTTAGGAATTAGATAATTGCGAGCATAGCCAGGAGCCACTTCAACCAGATCCCCGGTTTTGCCTAGCTTGCTAACATCTTGACTTAAAACTAATTGCACGCGCTTCGCCATAGTCGTTATTTCAGGTACTGACTTCCAAGGAGGAGTGATGATATCCTAGAACACTTCATAGTACGAAAATCTGTGTGGCGATCGCAACCCGGTTAGTCACGATTCATTAGTATGGGAATTTTGGCTTTCTGCTGTTCCCCATTGCTCAGCGCCCCCTGGCCTTAAAAGCGATCCTTCATGCCCCGCAATCGCGCAAAAGTCTGCACGGGTTCTTTTGACTTAACAGCGGCCTGTAGTGTTGGCTCCTCCCAGCGCAAGAAGGGATTAGTGCGCTTTTCCATGCCCAACAGGGATGGCACGGTTGCCTCCGAACGTTGACGGGCGGCTTGAACTTCAGTCAATCGACTTTGTAAGTCGGGGTTCTCGGCATCCACCGTCAGGGCAAATTGGAGATTTTTCAGCGTATACTCATGCGCACACCATACTCGCGTGTTATCCGGTAAAGCCCGCAGCTTACTCAAAGAATCGACCATCTGCGTCGGTGTCCCTTCAAAAAGTCTGCCGCAACCACCCGCAAATAAGGTATCGCCACAGAATAGCTCTCCTGCCTCACCGTCAACTTCTGGAGGAAAGTAGTAAGCGATATGCCCACTGGTGTGTCCAGGCACGAATAACACTTCTCCAGTTCTATCCGCAAATTCGACCTTGTCGCCTTCCTGTAAAAACACCTGTTGTCCTGGGATTCGACCCCGGTCTTGAGCCCCCCCATACACACAGACATCCGGAAAACGTTGGCTCAATTGCTGATTACCACCGACATGATCCATGTGATGGTGAGTATTGAAAATCGCCACCAATTTAGCGCCCAGTTCGTCTAAACGCCGCAGCACCGGAGCAGCTTCTGCTGGGTCAACAACCGCCGCAACGTTGTGTTTAGAGTCATGAAGCAAAAAGATATAGTTGTCAGAAAGTGCTGGAAGCCGATTTACCTGCATGACTTGTCCTGCCTCACTCAAATCCGTTTCTTTCTCGATGGGCGAAGCGACCCAACTCTCAACATAGACATGTTCCGACCCACCCTATTCAACCATAGCTCTAAGCCTCTCTCTGGTGCGAGATGACGTATCCATACCAAGCAGACTATCTTAGGAGAAAATTAAAGCACTATCCAGCGTGCTAAAACGTTATTGCGTGACCCGCAGCTAATGGCAGGAAACATCCAGAATCATTTCAGTCAAACCATCAAGCCTATTGTGGAGCGAATTCTTAAGACTGGTCAATTAAGCCGTCAGGAACATCTACAACTCGTTACTATATTTCTCTCTGATTACAAAATTTCCGATGATGACCGCAGCCAACTCAACCGTATCTTTGACGAACTTCAAACCGAGCGTTTACAGATGATTGATTAATTGACACCTTTCCCGGCGGAAAATATTTCTTTATTTTTGTATTTTCTCTCTTATTGCACTAAAGATGGCCTTTAAGAAGTCATTCTTAGTCTTAGAGGAAATATAAGCTTTCTATTGTATAACAGCACCTACCCTATGTCTCCTAATCAGCTTCTATTGAGATACGCACAACGCTATCCTGGCTGGATTATTTTAACGATTATTCTTGGTTCATCTAGTGCCCTTTTTAATGGTGTTAGTACAACCCTTGTTGTGCCATTAGTACTGGGTTTTTTGGGGAAAGAAGATATAAACCTGAAGGTTGGTCCGCCAGCGATCCAAAAAATTCTGGCTTTTTTTGATCGGGGTGATGATAGCGCCAGTATCTTGTTCATGGTGACAGTAGTCGTTTTAGGAATTATTTTAAAGAATATTGCCGTTTACCTGAATGGAATCGTTTCGGCTAATTTATCAAGAAAACTGGTTAGGGATATTCGGGATGAAGGAATTAAGCTACTCTTAGAAGTTGATATAGCTTATTTTTCCAAAACTAAAATTGGAGATATTCTGAATCAGATAGGGAACGAAGTTAATCGAGCAACAATCTCTATCCGAATTGCCATTAACATATTTACGACATCCATTAATATTTTAATATTTATTGGCATTCTTGTTTCAATATCTTGGAAACTTACGTTAGCTGCTAGCGGTTTATTATTTATAGTGGGTTTGATTAATCAAACCTTGATACAGCGGGCTAAAGGCTTTGGTCAAATACTCTCAGAGAAATCCAGCCGATATGCGACAATCCTGGTCGAAATGTTAACAGGAATGCGGCTAATTAAAGCAGTAGGGAATGAGGAATATGAGTATCAACAATTAGATAAATTTGTGGATGAATTAGAAAAAATAGATGCCAGATCACAGGCTAATTATGACGCTATTGGCCCGATCAATGAGATAGTAGGAACTTTGTCCATTTTGGCAATTGTCTTTTTGGGGAAAGCTTTTTTTTGGCAGCAGATGGAGTCACTTTTAACAGTATTACTGATTTATCTATACGTACTCTTTCGGTTACTTCCGGTAGTTAGCCAACTGAATGCCCAAAGGAGCCAATTTGCCAATGCCGCACCGGGGACGCAAATCGTTGCTAATTTTTTGCGACGAGATGACAAACCTTTCATGATGAATGGTCAAAATTTTTACACAAAAATAGCAGAAGGAATTCGTTGGGAAGGCGTGTCTTTCACTTACCCAGGCCATGATGATTTAGTCCTTAAAGGGGTTGATTTATGGATTCCTAAAGGAACAACTCTCGCTTTAGTTGGTGCTTCAGGTGCAGGTAAATCAACGATGGCAGATTTGCTGCCGAGATTTTATGACCCCATTGAGGGACGAATTACACTGGATGGCAAAGATTTAAGAGAATATAACATCCGATCGCTCAGGCAAGCGATGGGAATTGTGAGTCAAGATACGTTTTTGTTCAATAATTCTGTTCGTTACAATATCGCTTATGGGCTGAAAAATGTTACGGACGAACAGGTTCTTTTAGCCGCCAAACGAGCGAATGCTTACGAATTTATCATTCAGTTACCCCAAGGGTTTGATACAGAAATTGGCGATCGCGGTGTTTTGTTATCTGGAGGACAGCGGCAACGACTGGCGATCGCGCGTGCGCTGCTGCGTAACCCCGATATTCTAATTCTAGATGAGGCGACCAGTGCTCTAGATACTGTGTCTGAGCGGTTGGTGCAAGAGGCTATTGATGAACTCTGCCGCGATCGCACTACGATTGTGATTGCTCACCGTCTTTCCACCGTACACAAAGCCGACCAAATTGCGGTACTCGACAAAGGACAAGTTGTAGAGCTGGGTACTCATGAGGAACTGCTTAAACAAGGCGGCTATTACACCCGTCTTTACTTGATGCAATTTGATCGCAGCGCCAGTGATGTCATCAATGCCTCAGCCAATGAGGCGTTTATGCGAGCTTCTTATGAGATTCGCAATCGTCTCAACCCTATGATTGGGTTCTTGCAGTTAGTGGTTGATGACTTGGTAGAAAACAGCGGCGAACGGGACGAATTAACTGAGGAAGCGTATAAATCAGCCATTCGGTTGCTCAAAAATTTGGAGCTTTTGGAAGAAAATTCTAACCTCGTTTGAGACTTGTATGCGAGAAGGGAATAAATCCCGTGCAGGAAGCGATCACATAGCTGGGGCGAGCGATCACTTTCTCCTCTTATCTTGAGGCTTAAGTTGCAATCTTGAATTGAAAAAATATGGCTGTGGCTGCAAACTAATATTTGATAGTTTTAATATGTTACATCTATCCTGAGATATAAATTTAATAAGAAACCATCAGCATAAAAAATTATGCTGATGGTATACCTAAGGCATACTCGATATATTTAAAGCGGACAAGCAAGAGACTGACAAGGAGCAATGAGTTGGACTGTTGGTGATTTCCGCTTGCTGCCTCACCGTCAAACTGTATGAAAGCCCTTGCCAGAGCTACAGAAACTAGCAACAAACAACTTCTCATGTTTATTAGGTTTCTAAAGCATATTCTTACCACAGTTTCTGTCAAGGCTACCCTGCGAACTGTTCTCATTTTCCCCTTTGTCCTGCAAATTGTTGGGGCAGTGGGGTTAGTTGGGTATCTCTCCTTTAGAAACGGGCAACAGGCAGTTAACGACGTTGCCTCCCAATTGCGTAGGGAAATTAGCGATCGCACCGCTGATCAAATTAAAACTTACCTAAAAACACCTCATCTAATCAATGCAACCAACGCTGATGGGATACGTCTGGGTCAGTTGGATATAAAAAATCCTCAAGCCTTAGAAAGCCATTTTTTAAAACAAATTCAAGTCTTCAATTCACTCAGTAGAATTTATTTCAGCAATCCACAAGGCGGACTTGCTTCCGTTGGTCACGATGAGCGAGGGCTAACAGTTGCCTTTACTGAAAATTTTACCAGAGGTGTCCTTCGCATCTACGACGTAGATAGCCAGGGCAATCGCCAAAAATTATTGGTCAATCAACCAAAGTACGATGCGAGAGAACGACCTTTTCATCAAATGGCTGTAGAGGCAGGTAGACCGACTTGGTGTCCTATTTATATCTATGTTCCTACTTCTAGAGGCTTAGGGATTGCTGCTAGCTATCCCTTCTATGATGAGGCAGGTAAGTTTCAAGGTGTTTTATCAAGCGATCTATCTCTTACAGCCATCAATAATTTTCTGAAAAGTTTGGAGATTGGTACTCACGGAGAGGCGTTTATCATTGAGCGATCGGGAATGCTAGTAGCATCTTCAAGTCCTGAACTTCCCTTTGCTAGTAGAGCTGATGGTAAAGAAAAGAAGCGACTCAAAGCTATCGAGATTAATAACCCTTTGATTCGAGGCACAGCACAACATGTGATCTCGCGCTTTGGCAACTTAACCAACATTAACGCCTCAAAACAACTTGATTTTGAAATAGAAGGTAAACGGCAATTCGCACAGGTAACTCCCTTCAAAGATGAGTTTGGGCTGGATTGGCTAATTGTGGTCGTCGTGCCAGAAGCCGACTTTATGCAGCGAATTAACACCAACACCCAGACGACTATTCTGTTGTGCCTAGCTGCCTTTATTGTAGCGACGGGAATTGGTATTCTTACCGCTAGTTGGATTACAAAGCCAATTTTGCACTTGAATACGGCTGCCAAAGAAATTTCTCTAGGGGAATGGGATAAAACACTAGACATCAAACGTTCTGATGAAGTGGGAGAATTGGCAAAGACGTTTAATCAGATGGCAGCACAACTGCAAGATTCCTTTACCGCACTACAAGAAAACGAACGCACATTAGAAAACAAAGTTGCTCAAAGAACAGCCGCTTTACGAGAGAGCGAAGCGACTCTAAAAGCCGCTCAACGAGTTGCTCATGTTGGAAGTTGGGAATTTGATGTCATTGCACAGAAAATTACCTGGTCAGAAGAACAATTTCGCATTTTTGGTCTTGACCCAACTCAAGGCGAACCATCTTACGAACAACACATCCAGCAAATTCATCCTGATGACAGAGCATCAGTGCAACAGAGCCACGCACAAATGATAGAGACTGGGAGAGGCGATGAATTAGATTTTCGGATTGTGTGCCCTGTTAGCGAAGCGGTAGCGACGCCAGGAGCGTCTGGTGAAGTTCGGTACGTTTCTCAACGAGCTGAGGCTGTTGTTAACGAGCAAGGGCAGGTGATTAAATTCTTCGGAACGACACTCGACATTACCAAGCGCAAAGTCGCTGAACGTGCGCTCAAACAACAAAAAGAAATTCTACAAACCCTTTTTGACAATATCCCAGTCATGCTGTGCTTCTATAATGCTGACGCACAAGTACAGCTAATCAACCAAGCCTTTGAACAAACTCTGGGTTGGTCGCTTGAAGAAATGCGAGAAATCGATATCTTGGCAGAATGCTATCCAAACCCAGACTACCGCACAGAAGTTTTAGAGTTCATGATGAGAGCTGATGGGACATGGCAAGACATTCAGCTCAGAACTCGCGCTGGTAACATTCTGTTTACCTCTTGGGCAAACATTCGTTTACCGGATGGCTCTATTGTGGGTATTGGCAAAGACATAACCGCCCGCAAACAAACCGAACAAGAACTACGAAAAAGCAAGCATTTTATTGAACGAATTGCTAATGCTTCTCCCCATCTTTGGTACATCTACGACCATATTGAACAGCGTAATGTCTATGCCAATCGAGAACTTGCTGCGGTTTTAGGTTATACAGCAGAAGAGATGCAAGCGATGGGTTCAGCGCTACTGCCATCGATTGTTCATCCTGACGACTTGGCAACATTTCCTCTTCATTTAAAAAAATGGGAGACAGCGACAGATGATGACATTCTGGACATCGAGTATCGGATTAGAAATGCTCAAGGAGAATGGCGGACTCTGCTTACTCTAGAAACCGTGTTTGAGAGGACTCCTGATGGTGCAGTCAAACAAGTGATTGGGACTTCTACTGATATTAGCGATCGCAAACGGATAGAGGAAGCCCTTCGGGAAAGTGCTTTGCGGGAACGAGCGATCGCGACTGTCCTGCAACGGATGCGCCAAACCCTCGATATTGACGCGATATTTGGAGCTACAACTTCTGAACTGCGAGGTGTCTTAAATTGCGATCGCGTCGCTATTTATCGTTTCCATCCTGACTGGAGTGGGGAATTTGTTGCCGAGTCAGTGGCGAGTGGTTGGGTACCTCTGATTGCTGAACAGAAGAATGACCCTTATCTGAAGCAGGACGCTGTAGAAGATGAAAATTGCATTATCAAAACCTTGAGCATTGAAAATGACTCTGTGCAAGACACTTATCTGCAAGACACTAGAGGTGGCGCATACAGTCAAGGTGTCAATTACCGAGTCACTGAAGACATTTACAAGGCTGAGCTTACCCCTTGCTACATCCATTTATTAGAGCGATTTCAAGTCAGAGCATACATCGTTGTCCCTATCTTCTGTGGTAGTAAACTGTGGGGATTGCTGGCAACTTATCAAAATTCTGGTCCCCGCTGTTGGAGAGAAGCACAAATCAGTGCTGTAGTTCAGATTGGAGTTCATTTGGGAGTCGCCCTACAACAGGCTCAATTACTCCAACATACTCAACAACAAGCAGTAGCTCTTGAACTCGCTCTAGACGAATTAAAACGCACTCAAGCCCAACTCATTCAGACTGAAAAAATGTCAAGTTTAGGGCGCATGGTTGCGGGTGTTGCTCATGAAATCAATAATCCTGTTAGCTTTATTTACGGTAATCTCACTCCGGCCCGTCAGTACTTTCAAGACTTACTGAACTTGATTGAACTCTACCAGCAAACTTATCCTCACCCCACATCGGAAATTCAGCAGTTAGAGTCTGAGATTGAAGTTGATTTTCTAGTGGAAGATTGGCAAAAACTGATTGATTCCATGCAAGTAGGGGCTGAACGCATCCGCGAGATTGTGCTTAGCTTGCGAAACTTTTCCCGCCTTGATGAAAAAGACTTAAAAGCTGTCGATATTCACGAAGGCATCGATAGTACTCTTTTGATTTTGCAGCACAGACTGAAGGCCGATACCAACGCGGGTGGAATTGAAGTGATTAAAAACTATGGTCAACTGCCACTGGTTAGCTGTTATGCCAGTCAGTTGAATCAGGTATTTATGAATCTACTCTCAAATGCCATTGATGTTCTCGACAGTCAATCTCCTCCACGGGTAATTACTATCAGCACTTCGCTAAGTCAAAAGTCGATAGCTATAGATGGCAATACACCCATACTTTGTCAAGAGGAAGTGGATACATGTCCCATTCATGAGTGGGTTGTAATTTGCATTACCGACAATGGTATTGGCATGAGTGAAGCAGTGAGAGAGAAAATATTTGACCCCTTTTTCACTACGAAACCGGTAGGGAGTGGTACGGGTTTAGGATTATCAATTAGTTACCAAATTATTGTAGAAAAACACAAGGGGCAACTCCGTTGTGTTTCTGCTCCAGGACAAGGGACAGAGTTTATTGTAGAGATTCCAGTCAGCCAAAAAGCATTGGCTAATTGTCAGCCTGGTTGATAAAGGTTTTTTGAACTTATGGGTCACTGACGTAATTTTCTACTTGCGGCCTCAGTCCTAGTTTTGTCCACCCTTTGAGCAACCTTCAACCCTCAACCACTTGGATTTCATCCAGCTGGGAAATGGCTACATCTGCCGCTTCTAAATGTGCTGCTTCCGCTGTTCCCCAACAAATACCAATACAACCTGCCGCACCCGCACGGCGTGCCATCTCAATATCCCCGGCAGAATCTCCCACCATGAGAGTAAAGGCAGGTTCAACGCCCAACGTTTGGCAAGCTTGGAGAAATAGTGTAGGGTCAGGTTTACTAGGCCCTTCGTCTACGCCTTGCTGTAGCTGAATGTAAGGGTCGAGTTGGTGACGCTTGACAAAAGCTTGTACTCGTGATGTTCGCGCCGCCGACAGGATGCCCAGTTTTAATCCAGCTTCTGAGAGGAACTTCAGAACTTCCAGGCTACCAACAAACAGGGGTGTAGTATTGGCGGCGTCTTTCAGGTAGCGGTCAGCTTCTTCAAAGGCACTACGTGCGATCGCTAACGACTCCAACCACCCTCGACCCGTCTCAGCGATATAGGCAGCCGCAGCAATTTCACTTTCACGGCGGCTCCCCACCGCCATCAAACCGGTGGGGTCAAGCTTTTCTCCATCAATGCCAAACGCCATCAATAACGGCTCTCCGATACCGGGAATTTGGGCATCAATCAGGCGCGATCGCTTTTGCCCCAGTTCTCTCAAAAAGACTTGCGAATCCTCTAGGGTGCCATCTTTATCAAAAATGACCGCCTGAATATTCGGGAATGTAGCGTCCCGACAGCGAATCGTTACCAAGAGTTCATTCTCCTCTCAACAAATCACAGAAAACATGAAGGTCGATGACCCAGCGCTCCAATAAAAAAAGAGGGAAAATCCCTCTTTCATAAAGAGTTGGGTGTTTAAGACCCACCCCCAACACAAAACATAATTACTCTTCGATCGCAGCGACGACTTCTTCTTCATACTCTGGCTCTAGCTCTGGCTCTAGCTCTGGCTCTTCAGGAGCCGCCACTTGCTGCTGTTGAGCCGCACGCATCTTCTCGCGGTACTTCTCTGCCATTTCTTCCGCTTTTTCGTAGACGCGATCGCGGTTATTGATCATATCCCCCGGCTCTGGCTCTAGCTGCTTGGTAGACAGAGAAATCCGGCCTCTTTCCGCATCCAAGTCAATGATCATCACCTTCACTTCATCATTGACATTAAACACGCTGTGAGGAGTATCGATATGGTCGTGGGAAATTTCAGAAATGTGTAGCAACCCACTGACACCACCAATATCGATGAATGCCCCGTAAGGTTTGATGCCCCGCACAGAACCGATAACCACTTCACCCACTTCTAGGCGGTTCATCTTACGTTCAACCAGCGCACGACGGTGTGACAGAACCAGACGGTTGCGGTCTTCATCCACCTCCAAGAATTTCAGTTGGAGTTCTTCTCCCACCAAATCTTCCTTCGGTTTGCGCGTGCTGATATGAGAACCGGGAATAAAGCCACGTAACCCCTCAATTCGCACTAAAGCTCCACCTCGGTTTGTAGCAAAGACCAGGGAGCGAACTGTTGCGTCTTCAGCTTGCAGCTGCCGTACTCGTTCCCAAGCCCGCATGTACTCAATGCGGCGGATTGAGAGGGTTAGTTGTCCATCTTCATTCTCGTCAGTCAGAATGAAAAATTCCCGCGTTTCGTTTGACTGTAAGACTTCCTCCGGGTTGTCAACCCGGTTGATTGACATCTCCTGAATCGGGATATATGCTGCGGTTTTAGCACCAATGTCAATCAGAGCGCCTCTAGGCTCCAAACTGAATACGGTACCAGCGACGATATCACCAGGACTAAAGTGATAATCATATTTATCAAGAAGGGCGGCGAAATCGTCGTGAGTGAAGCCAATATCTACTGTAGCGGTTCTTTTCTGACTGAGCATGTGCGTTGCGTTTCCTAGTTTTATCTCCGTAATGACTATGCCTCCTGTCGATGTACAAGCACGTCGGCATTGTGCTGCCTACACCTACATCGCGTTGTCTATACCCTATTTTAAAAGATTCAATAAAGTGCAGACAGCTAATTATAACTCAGGCTGGATGCCTTAGTAGCGTTTCCTTATCCGTGTCTCGTTGATGAGATTGTTTACACTTTTAGCTCTGAATTCTCCGGAAGCCTCATTGATGCCGATGGTTCCTGTTCGTCTACCTCTACAGCTGCCGTGAGGGGGCTCGAAGATATTTCAATTAGTTCAGCATGGCTTTTGAGGTGATCTAAGGTTTCGACAAAATCTCGGATACCTTGAAACTTTCGATAAACAGAGGCGAAACGGATGTAGGCGACTTCACTCTCCTCTCGCAAGTATTGAAGAACTAATTCACCAATTTCATTACTAGTGACTTCGCGTCCGGATTGCTGATGTAATTCAGCCTCGATTTCATCTACAAATACTTCTAAGCGTCTTTGAGAAATCTCTGTTTTTTCGCAGGCTCTTATAATTCCTCGTAATAATTTGGAGCGGTCAAAGGATTCACGCCTCCCATCTCGTTTGATGACAGTCAAAGGCACAAATTCAATGCGTTCGTAAGTAGTGAAGCGATGTTTGCACTGCAAGCACTCCCGACGCCTCCGAACACTTTGTCCTGCTTCCGTGGAACGGGACTCAAGAACGCGGCTGTCAGTGTGCTGGCAATAAGGGCATCGCATAAAAGTAAAATCCTTTGGGAGCTGGGTGGAGTCAAAGGCAGCTTGCAAGGGAGAGAAAAATCTAACTCGAATGTAAATATATGCGAAAACCTGAACCGATGTCGTCTATCTCATTTTCTCAATTAGAGAAGCCGATAGACTCATGAAGGCTCAGGATATCCAAACTTAAGTTTAAAGTTTTAGCACTCACGCGACTACGCTTCGTTCAGGGCGTTAACACAGCGGCTCCTGAGGAGCCTACCGTTCGCGTTTAACTACTTCTCAATCCGAGGCGGCTCTCTGAAAGCGATCGCAAAAAACAGCGTAGCGATCGCACAGGTCAAAATCAAGATATAAGCAATGCTTTCCATGTCAATAATTCCTGACTATCTGCTCAACTACCAGTCTAACTCGCCATGTGAATGAAAAAGTCAAAAGGCAGAAAAAGGGGTGAAGTATGAAGGATGAATTCCTCGTGCTTGTCTCCAAAAAGATGAAGCCACCCGATCATTCAGCCATGAGCTTGTCTAGTTTAGTTTTCAAACTTCATTCGTCAAGCTTCACACTTCAGCCTTTAGTCGCCTTTTTACCTTTTACAAAATTGCCGTTCTAGACAGCTTCTTTTTTCCGGGTACTCTTGTCACCCACCTTCTGGAAGAGACCCCACTCAACTTGTTCCTCCATGTCAGCATCAACACCAGCAAACACATCTCGGAACAGAGTCCGGGAGCCATGCCAGATGTGACCGAAGAAGAACAGCAAAGCAAATACCGCATGACCAAAGGTGAACCAACCGCGAGGACTGGTACGGAACACACCATCAGAGTTTAGGGTTTCCGTATCGAACTCAAACGGTTCACCAAGTTGAGCCTTACGAGCATACTTTTTCACAAGGGCTGGGTCTTTAATGTTTTGACCATCCAAATCGCCACCGTAGAAGCTAACAGTGACACCAGCCTGCTCAAAGCTGTATTTTGATTCTGCTCGACGGAATGGAATATCTGCACGAACAATCCCATTGGCATCAGTCAAAATTACAGGGAAGGTTTCAAAGAAGTTGGGTAGGCGACGAACCGACAATTCCCGACCTTCAGAATCCTTAAACACTGGGTGACCCAGCCAAGTTTGAGCGATACCATCGCCCTTGTCCATTGCACCGGTACGGAACAAACCACCTTTAGCAGGGGAGTTGCCCACATAATCGTAGAACGCTAGCTTCTCTGGAATTTGGTTCCAAGCTTGTGATTCGCTCGCTCCAGACGCCAGACTCGCTTGTACGCGTCGGTCAATTTCCTGTTTGAAATAACTTTGATCCCATTGATAACGGGTTGGACCGAACAATTCAATTGGTGTAGTAGCACTGCCGTACCACATCGTACCTGCCACAATAAAAGCGGCAAAGAAGACGGCGGCAATACTGCTGGAAAGTACAGTTTCGATATTCCCCATCCGCAGGGCTCTGAATAGCCGCTCCGGTGGTCTAACCGTTAGGTGGAACAGACCAGCAATGACACCGACAACACCCGCCGCAATGTGGTGAGCCACAATGCCGCCGGGGTTAAAGGGGTTAAACCCTTCAGGTCCCCAGGCTGGTGCCACAGGTTCAATGTGGCCAGTTATGCCATACGGGTCAGAGACCCACATACCAGGACCGAATAGTCCAGTTAAGTGAAACGCACCAAAGCCAAAGCAGAGAAGACCAGACAAGAACAGGTGAATGCCAAACATTTTTGGCAAATCCAGAGCCGGTTCGCCCGTGCGAGGGTCTCTGAACAGTTCTAAATCCCAGTACACCCAGTGCCATACGGCAGCCAGGAACAGCAGACCAGAGAGGACGATGTGAGCAGCTGCGACGCCTTCAAATGACCAGAAACCTGGGTCAACAGCGGTTTCGCCAGTGATGCTCCATCCACCCCAAGACTGGGTGACACCCAAACGAGCCATGAAGGGCATGACGAACATACCCTGACGCCACATCGGGTTCAAAACAGGATCGCTCGGATCAAAAATTGCCAATTCGTAAAGGGCCATTGAGCCAGCCCAACCTGCCACAAGGGCAGTGTGCATCAGGTGTACAGCAATCAGCCGCCCTGGGTCATTCAGGACGACTGTGTGTACTCGGTACCAGGGTAGTCCCATTGACTACGCTCCTCCTCGGATAAAGTTTCTACTTCGACGCTTCTTTTTTGAAGATATTAGAAATTGCCGCTACCCTTGTAGAGTTTTTTTAAGGAACTCTAAGTCAGGGAACGTAGTTTGCGGACACGAAGTCCGTGAAACTGAAGATTGTTTAAAGAAGTGTAACTATTGTTAGAACCGATTGCAAGCCAATCTCAGAGTTATGATCCCATGTTTAAGTCTAAATTGGGCAAACTTTCTTCATAATATTTTACATAAATCTTATAGACAGAGCTGTTGGGCACGGCTTGAGTGAATGTAAGGTAAGTTTATGCTCAGTTTTTACTTGTACATAGATCCTAGTCAAGTTCATCTGTCCGCAAGGACACAACTACAAGGGTAAATTGAATACCGCCACCCATTGAGTACCGAGAGACCCTGTTCCCTGGCATCGAAACGTGGAGAAAGCTTGGGCTGTGATGGCTCCTCTGCTTTTCCTCTGCCTTTAGAGAAGGCACCCTCTAACTCTTGAGAATGACTCTCTCCCCGAAAGGAGAGAGTGCCTAGGGGGAAATTTTTACTATTTGAGGTATGAGACTGTCAGGATTCCAGAGAGAGGGGACTAGACCAAGTCTGTGCAGTTGCTAGTCTCTCTAGGGCTTGCTCGGCAGTAATCAGACGTTTAAGGACGACCTGACCAATATTCTTTGCGGAATCAGACGTAGCATCAGGCGTCGGTTTGACTTCTACCATGAGAACAGCTTCTTCAACCCGATAAAGCCATAATTTTTCCCCTTGCTCCAGGATACAAAGGTTCATTTGCTGAATTTCGGGTTCCCGTCGCCACGAGTGTATGTTCCATAGTCCGCCAAACTCCCAAACCCGACCGACCATCCATCCATCGGAGAGAAAAAAGTACTTCACTGACCTATAGTGTCCAACCATATTTGTCGGCATTATGGCTTCTCTTGGCGGAAGTGGGCTAGTATTATTAAGTTTTTTTAAGAGATTGGATAAAAGTGCGATCGCTTCCCTTCTCATCAAGTGGCTCACTTTATGTACTACCACACCCACATTGTTATGTTTTGTTAATTACTGCGTGAGTTCCCGAAGTAGCCTTGAGTATTCCATAGCGATCGCTCCTCTGTCATCCTCATAATTCAGGTAAAGCGATCGCCACTTTTCTTGAGCATTTATGCAATAAACCTGATGTCTTAACTTCTTCACCTTAGAACTAGGGGAAGCATTGACCGCCTACGCCTATAGCATTAATGCATCTGCCTGCCCAATTAAAATAGACCCAATTCTAACCGTTAAAATTAAGCATGAGTCCTCGCAACTCAAATGCTTACCATGACCATTACTTCCCCTGTAGAATTCCTAGACGCATTTGATGTCATCGTTGTCGGTGCAGGTCATGCCGGTTGTGAAGCCGCCCTCGCCGCAGCACGCCTCGGCTGTCGTACCCTGCTTTTGACCCTGACTCTTGACAAAATCGCTTGGCAACCCTGTAACCCAGCAGTCGGTGCACCCGCCAAGTCTCAGTTAGTCAATGAGGTAGATGCCCTCGGCGGGGAAATTGGCAAAATGGCCGATCGCACGTACCTGCAAAAACGAGTCCTCAACTCCTCACGAGGACCGGCTGTTTGGGCATTACGGGCGCAGACGGATAAACGGGAATATGCGGCAGTCATGAAAGGGATTGTCGAAAATCAAGAAAATTTGACAATCCGCGAAGGCATGGTTACGGATTTATTGCTGGGAGCGAATGATGAAGTCATTGGCGTTCAGACTTACTTTGGCGTAGGCTTCCAAGCACCAGCCGTTGTGCTGACAACGGGTACCTTCTTAGGTGGACGCATTTGGGTGGGGAATAAATCCATGTCCGCTGGACGTGCAGGGGAATTTGCGGCAGTTGGCTTAACAGACACCCTGAATCAACTCGGTTTTGAAACGGGACGACTGAAGACGGGGACTCCAGCACGGGTGGATAAGCGGTCAGTAGACTACAGCCAGATGGAACCTCAGCCTGGGGATGAGGAGGTGCGCTGGTTCAGTTTTGATCCGGAAGTCTGGGTAGAACGGGAGCAGATGAATTGCTATCTCACCCGCACAACCGCTGAAACTCACCGACTGATTCGGGAAAATCTGCACCTGTCGCCCGTTTATGGTGGCTGGGTGGATGCCAAGGGGCCGCGTTATTGTCCCAGTATTGAAGATAAGATTGTGCGCTTTGCCGATAAGGAAAGCCACCAGATTTTTATTGAGCCAGAAGGACGGGATATTCCGGAACTGTATATTCAGGGATTCTCAACGGGGTTACCGGAGGGATTGCAGTTGCAAATGTTGCGAAGTCTCCCTGGATTAGAACACTGCGCGATGCTACGTCCCGCCTATGCTGTTGAGTACGATTATCTCCCAGCAACCCAGTGCTATCCTACCCTGATGACCAAGAAGGTAGAGGGATTATTTTGTGCGGGGCAAATCAATGGGACGACCGGTTACGAAGAAGCCGCCGCTCAAGGTCTGATCGCTGGGATTAATGCCGTGCGGTATGTTCAGCATCAAGATATGATTGTGCTGCCTCGTGAGGGTAGCTACATTGGTACACTGATTGATGATTTGTGCACGAAAGACCTAAGAGAGCCTTACCGGATGCTGACAAGCCGTTCTGAGTATCGCCTGTTGTTGCGATCGGATAACGCGGATCGGCGTCTGACCCCATTAGGGCGAAGTGTCGGGCTGATTGATGACCGACGTTGGGAACTTTATACCCAAAAACAAGAGAAAATTGAAGCGGAAAAAGAGCGACTCCAGGAATTCCGGGTTAAGGAACATGATGAACTGGGGAAAGCGATCGCATCTGATACCCAGCAAAAAATAAAAGGCTCTATTACCCTAGCTGACTTACTGCGGCGTTCCGGATTCCATTACGTCGATCTAGACCGCTACGGACTGAGTAACTCTAATCTCAATCAGGCAGAACGCGAAGGTGCGGAAATCGACATCAAATACTCCGGTTACCTCCAGCGCCAGCAAAATCAAATTGACGCCATTTCCCGCCAAGCCCATCGGCAGCTACCGTCAGATTTAGATTACGCGACGATTGACACTCTCTCTAAGGAGTCTCGTGAAAAGCTCTCGAAGGTAAAACCCTTGACCATTGGTCAGGCGTCTCGAATTGGTGGTGTTAATCCGGCGGATATTAACGCCTTGTTGGTGTATTTAGAACTAAGGTCGCGTACAGCAATGGCGTAGCGATCGCAATAACACTTCTGAGCAGCCTCAAGTGTTTTAATATGCAGTAACAGCACTAGTCTTGCGGGTATAGTG
>NZ_DATNPA010000527.1:0-11001 GCF_036703385.1 Allocoleopsis sp.
TGCCTGAATACTACCTGAAAAACTGCTCTAGTTATCCGATGGAGGTGGAGTACAGGCTAAAGACCAGGAGCCGGATGCTTTGAAAGTTGCACGTCCGGTACTGCGAGGGGGAAAATACGCAAGTATCTACCTATCTCGACACTGAGTATTTAACGCCAAAGAAAGTAACACCGAGAGAGTAGAAATCGGTACGGTAGTCAATTCCTCGGTTCATCCGTCCTGTTTGCTCTGGAGAGATGTAAGCGAGGGTTCCTTCCAAGCCGTTGAGATGGGTTAGCTGTTGTTGCTCTTTGGGCAGCAAACTGGAGATGCTGAAGTCAATAAGCTTAACTTGCCGAGTTTCGGGGTGAATCAGGATGTTGCTGGGCTTAATGTCTTTGTGGATAATGCGCTGCTCGATGAGGTAATGCAGAGCTTGGGCTAGTTGAATGGCAATGTTTAAAAACTCTGTCAACGAACGGGTTGACACTTGCCAATAGTCTGAAAGAGCGATCGCGCCGTCATCGGGCATCACCAAGGCATAACCATTACCGTAGCGTTCCAGGGCGAGAGGTTGAACAATCGTAGGGTGTTTCAGATGACGGGTGATGACAGATTGATTGCGGAACTGGACGATCTCATTAAAGTTAGGGTGGGGGTTGCGGAGAACTTTGATGATGACGGGGTGGCGATCAATAGCTCGGATAGCGCGATAGACGAAGGTGCGGGTTCCGGCATAGAGTTGGTCGGTCTCTTGATACTGGGGGAGATTGAGCATCATCATCACTAGGAATAGAGCTAAACAGTAGAGGCTGCTTATTTTTCCCTTTATTATGCCGATAATTCGTAGGAAATAGGATAGAGTGCGCGAAATCCCTGCCAATCAATCGCAATACCGATATTAAAGTGAGCATGGTTGCGATCGCTCTGCCTAAGGGCAAATCATGTGGCTTTTGATACCAATTTTCCTCATATCGCGGTAGCAACTGGCGAATGCCGCTATCAAAATCAGCCGTATTCGCAAAAACTTCTCCGGGGAATATCTCCTTAGGTTGTGCTGCTGAGGTTTGAGGATACTGAGTATCAGCCAAATGAACTGTGGGATTAGTACTTACTTCAGCTTGGAGATAACGACTACGATGGATATCGTATCGAATTTAATTCAAAAGTAACTTAATCAAATTGCCGTATTTTTACGGAGTTGTCAGGGAAGCATTGAAGTATTTAAAACAGATAGCTATCTCTATTGGTGGATGTCATGCACCAGTTTATTGCTCAAACCTTGGCGGCATTTAGCAGAGTATTCTACAAGCGGACTATTCTGATTTTGACGCTCCTATTGTGTGCCGGAGTCGCGGGGTCTTCGGTGCATATGTATAGTTTCTCGATGAATCTGGTGCGATCACAAGCCCTTCAGAATGCACGGGTGTATGCGCGATCAATTAACGAAGCACGCACGCTCTACAGCGACGCGGCAGTTAATCGGATCAAAGCAGCTCAAGGAATTCACGGAATCACCTTCACTGATGACTACACCGCCAGAGAGGGAGCCATTCCCGTACCAGCGACCTACTTAATAGAACTCGGTAATCGTCTTAGTCAGAAGAATCAGGGAATGTTAGTCCGACTTTATAGTGACTTCCCCTTTCCCCATCGACGCAAGGAGGGCGGGCCTAGAGATAAGTTTGAGCGGGAGGCACTCCAGCACTTAAGGCAACATCCTGAGCAGCAGTTTTTTCGAGTTGAAAAGTTCCAAGGTCGTCAATCATTACGATATGCCCAGGCAGATATCCTCAAGCCCAGTTGTATCGGTTGCCACAATACTTCACCTGACAGCCCGAAAAAGGACTGGAAAGTCGGGGATGTGCGAGGAATTCTAGAGATTACCGCTCCCCTAGATAGTTTCATGGCTAAGACTAACCAGGGTCTACGAGAAAATTTCGCCATGTTAGCTTTCCTATCGGTGTTAGGGCTATCTGGGATAACTCTGGTGATTGGCAGGCTACGTCAAACTTCAAAAGAGTTAGAGCATCGTGTCAGGGAACGCACGGCTCAATTGCAGAAGACCAATGAGCAATTGTCAATAGAACAGGAAAAGTCTGAGCGTTTATTGCTCAATATCTTACCTGAGCCGATCGCCGAGCAGTTGAAGGAGGGACACAGAAATATTGCCAATGGCTTTGCCGAGGCAACCATTCTGTTTGCAGATATTGTAGGGTTTACAAACCTCTCAGAACGAATTTCCCCGACACAACTGGTCAATTTGCTCAACGAGATATTCTCAGCCTTCGATAAATTGAGTGACGAGTATGGTTTAGAGAAAATCAAGACCATTGGGGACGCTTATATGGTAGTGGGGGGCATCCCCAATGCTCGCATCGACCACGCAGAAGCGATTGCCGCAATGGCGATCGGTATGCAACAGGAAGTAAGGAATTTCAATGCCAAGCATAATGCAGAACTTAGTATCCGCATCGGTATCAATACTGGCCCTGTAGTGGCCGGAGTAATCGGTACGAAAAAATTCATTTATGACCTGTGGGGTGACGCAGTGAATACCGCCAGTCGGATGGAATCTCATAGTCTACCTGGGTGTATTCAAGTCACGGAATCAACCTATCAGTCCTTACGAGATAAGTATCTGTTTGAGGAGCGAGGCATCATTAAGGTGAAAGGTAAGGGAGAGATGATGACTTATTTCCTCAAAGGTAAAAGAGTTGAGCAATTAGTATGAGGATGGTGTGTTAACGAAGAGTAATACCCCCTACACCTTGATATACGGGAGTTATCAGTTGGGTTAAATATGAAATCAATTCATTCCTTATTCTGAGAAGATAGGAAAATATGATTGTAAGGAACTGAACATGACAGATGAGTCCTACATTTTTTTAGCCGGTGCCAGTCGGGGCGTGGGTCGAGAAATTGCGAAATGTTTGACGGAACAAGGTAAGAAAGTCAAAGCGTTGCTGCGATCGCCACTTCAGGCGGTCTCTTCCGGGCAATCACAAGATTCGCGTGCGGAGCTAGAAGCGATGAGAGTTAAATCCGTAATGGGAGATGCCTTGGATGCGGCGGCTGTTGAACAAGCCATGCTGGGAGATGAACCGATTTATGCCGTCATCAGCACTATTGGGGGTTTACCCAAAGATGGCGAACGAGCAGACTATTTGGGTAATAAAAATTTAATCGATGCGGCAGTGAAAGCAGGAGTGAAAAAGTTCATCCTGGTTTCTTCTATTGGGAGTGGAGAGAGTGTTGTTGCAATACCACCGCAAGCGCTGGAAACATTGAAACCTGTCTTGATCGAAAAAGAGCAGGCAGAGAAACATTTAATTGCAAGTGGGCTGATTTACACGGTAATTCGACCTGGTGGGTTAAAGTCAGAACCTCCGACTGGGACTGGTGTGCTGACAGAAGACTACAAAGTCGCTGGATCAATTCACCGTGCCGATGTTGCGCAGTTGGTGTGCCAGTGTTTGGATTCTGATGCGGCGAATAATAAAATTCTTTCCGCCGTTGACCGAACGCAGATGTATGGTAACCCGGAGTTTGAGATACTGACGCTCAATTAAGTTTAACTCTGGACACTGCATCAGTTCATATAAATTTTTAGCTTTCTTCCGTGATTCATCCCACGTCTGACCCGTAAGGGCAGCGTGGGATGAATCACGGTCAGGATGGTTGTAAGGTAAACGACCTATTTTTTCCGAAAAGAATAGCAGTAAATATTGTATACTTTCTGTAGGTCGATAAACAGAAAAACAGGTCAATGAGAACAGCATATCAGTACCGATTACGCCCAACAAAACAACAGGCAACTGAGATAGATAGGTGGCTATCAATGCTATGCGCTCAGTACAATTACTTGTTGGCTGATAGGTTCAACTGGTACGAACAAAATCGCTCGTCTGTTAACGCTTGTCCACTTGTTTGTCATTTACCAGAGCTTCGAGACAATCCCGACTATTACAGTCAAAAGAAAACGTTACCACAACTTAAGAAAACTCATCCTTGGTACGGCGAGATTTACTCACAAGTCCTTCAGGATGTAGTTAAGCGAGTCAGGGTAACATTCGACAGATTCTTGAAGGGTGATAGTAATGGCAAACGTAGTGGTAAACCTCGGTTTAAGGCTCGTAACCGTTATCGCACTTTCACCTATCCTCAGATGAAAGAGGGTTGTTTACAGGGCAATCTGATTAACTTGCCGATGTTTGGAAAGGTCAAGGTTGTCCTACATCGCCCTATTCCTGATGGGTTTAAAATCAAAACCGCATCTGTTACCAAGAAAGCTGATAGTTACTACCTCACGCTTTCCCTGGAAGACAAAACTGTTCCAGAAATTAAGCCAGACTTCAACCCTATGAAAATCACTGAAATTGATGTAGGGCTGAAGGAATTCTTGACAACTTCCGAGAGTGAAACGGTTGCTATTCCTCAACACTACCGCTCATCTCAAAAACGTTTACGGGTTATCCAGAAACGGGTATCACGTCGCAAGAAGGGAAGCAACGGTAGACTTAAGGCTATTAAGCAACTGAGCAAGCAACACAAGAAAGTTGCAGATAAACGCAAGGATTTTCACTTTAAGACAGCTAATTATCTGCTATCAAAATATGACGTAGTGGCTCATGAAGAGTTAAACGTCAAAGGACTAGCTCGTACTCGATTGGCTAAATCGGTGTTGGATGCTGGGTGGTCAAACTTCCTGTCGATACTAACAAACAAAGCCGAAAACGCTGGTTTTTTGGTAGTACCAGTGAGTGCCCATAATACCTCACAAAATTGTTCCAATTGTGCGTCGAAAGTACCGAAGAAGCTGCATATTCGTTGGCATGACTGCCCTCATTGTGGGTGTAGTTTGGACAGAGATCATAATGCAGCAATAAACATAAGAAATAGAGCGGTAGGGCAGTCCGTTCTTAAAGCCAAGAGTCTCCTAAGCGATAGCCGGATTGTCTTGGAAGCCTACACCGTACCTGTACTCAGGTCGGTGTAGGAGCTGTCACAACAGTTGCTGTATTAAGCGTTCAATTCAACTCTGTAAGTAATAGGTAATCGTTAGAACTTCTCCTATTACACATATCCATAACACCGTGAGTGTTAAAGCGGATATGATATCGCCTCTTGGGTTGAGCCAATTCATGCACATATAGCAATCCTAAATGAGAGCCAAACGCATACGTGTTGAAACCAGGTTCATACAAAGAGCCTAGCACCGAGTGTTCGTCAATCAATCCATCCAATAGGATTGCTATAGATTATTTGTCCTGGACAAATACTAGGCGCGTCTTTGATTAGAAGGCTTGCTCACAAAGCGTAACCAAGTCGCTAGCATCGCGACTGAAAAAGTGCAGGCACAAGCGAAAGTGAAGAATGTTTCAATGGGTGACATAAGGGTATCCAGCTTCTTGAAATGAACGAATAAGTTGTACTCTTAATTCTTATATCAGCCGCGCTAAATACCTATCAGGATGGTTGACTCGATCAGAATTATTTAAATTAATTAACGCATATCCCACACAGAATGTACTACTTATTAGACATCTCCGAAAAAGAATCTGAAACCCTTATCCTGTCTTGGTAAAAACCTAATTTCTGGAGATGTCTATTGAGTAGCAAGTTATTTATCCAAAAAGACTTGGTGCATTTTTTTATTCGGAGACACCATAAGAAGTCCCCGGATTCTGCTACTTTGCATCCGGGGACTTCCCGCGAAGAAATTTAAATCTAGGCTGGAATGACCTGAACAATCAGTGAGCGTTTATCCAAGGACTGAACTTTTCCAGCTTGACCGATGTCAGCTACAATGCGGTCAAGCAGTTCTGAGGCACGCTCGCGATGTTGGTGTTCTCGACCCCTTAACCGAATCTGAAACTTAACTGAATCGCCCTTACCCAACCACTGAACAGCTCTATCGATGCGTAAGCTATAGTCAGACTCGCCCACGTTGGGACGGAGCTGAACTTCCTTCATCGTTGGTTTAGCGCTCTGGCGATGGCGCTTCTTCTGCTGGTACTGATGCTTGCCGTGGTCTAAAATCTTAGCCACCGGAGTATCCTTACTCTCGGAAACGACGACAAGGTCAAGTCCTACACTCTCAGCGAGTTGCAGTGCCTCGCGGGTAGAGGTTAAACCACGATTGTTGTTTTCGTGGTCAATCAAAAGCACTTGAGGAGACTTGATTTGGTAGTTAATCAGTTGTTTAGAAGCGATAGTGATATCCTCTTAAATTCAATATTGTATTTAGCCCACACTACTAGGGTAGCGCACCATTGACAAACTAACATCTCCCAAAGTGTGGGATATATCAGTGGCGATCGCACTAGCACGCTGCCAAGCCAATCAGCGATCGCAAAGTAAGGAATAGGTTGAGCAAACAAACCCATCAACCCTAAATTGAGGTTATAACACGAGAGTGAACATGCAGATGACACAAAAACTCTTCCTCCCGACTATGGGGTGCGGGACTTGGGCATGGGGCAACCGACTGCTTTGGGGATATGACGAAAGCATGGATGACCAGTTGCAAGCGGTCTTCAACCTTTGTGTCACCAACGGCGTGACTTTATTTGATACAGGCGATTCCTACGGAACGGGGAAATTAAATGGGCGCAGCGAACAACTCCTAGGACAATTCTCTAGGGACTATGTGGGTTCAAATCAAGAAAATATTTGCATTGCAACCAAGCTAGCGGCTTATCCGTGGAGATTAACCCGCCAGTCAATGGTGTCAGCTTGCGCCTCGTCTGCCAAGCGTCTGGGAAGGAACGTAGATTTGGTGCAAATGCACTGGTCTACTGCAAACTACGCTCCCTGGCAGGAGGCGGCACTCTTGCAGGGTCTTGCCGACCTTTATGAGCAAGGGTCGGTTAAGGGAGTAGGCTTATCCAATTATGGGCCGAAGCGTCTCAAATGGGTGCATCAAAAGTTTAGCGATCGCGGCGTTCCTATTGCCACCCTGCAAGTTCAGTACTCCCTGCTATCCACCTACCCTGTCACCCAACTTGGACTCAAAGACGTTTGTGATGAGCTTGGGATAAAACTGATTGCCTACAGCCCTCTTGTATTGGGACTGTTAACCGGAAAATACTCCGAGAAAGGCCCTTTTCCCAAAGGCATCCGAGGTCTGCTGTTTAGGCAGCTATTGCCAGGTATTCGTCCGCTTTTGGACTGTTTAGGAGCGATCGCCCAATCTAGGAACAAGACTATATCGCAGGTTGCCATCAACTGGTGCATCTGTAAAGGAACCATTCCCATCCCTGGCGCGAAAAGTGTAGAACAGGCGAAGGAGAATATTGGTGCTTTGGGCTGGCAACTCGACTCCAATGAGGTTGCCGAACTCGATCGCGCTGCCGCAAGTGTAGACAAATCAATGGTTCAGAACATCTTTCAGACGAAGTAAACCCTCTGATTGAGCATTCTGATTGAAAGCGCTCACGTAGGGAAATCATCTCTTCAGGTGAACCGACTAGATGAGGGCTAACTTGAACATCTCTCCTAGGATGGGAATTGCTAATTTCGGAACTGACTCTTCTATTGGTTATCAGACTCGTGCCATGCGTAAAGTTGTACTATTCATTGCATCCAGCTTAGACGGTTACATTGCGCGTCCGTCCGGTGACATTGACTGGTTATTTACAGACCAAGATTACGGCTATTCAGAATTCTTCGCTAGTGTTGATACTGTAATTATGGGCCGGAAGACTTACGAGCAAGTTCTTACTTTCGGTGAGTATCCCTACCAAGGCGTGAAAAGCTATGTGTTTACCAAGAATCCCTACTTCCAAGCCGATAACAAGGTTAAGCTGGTAAAGGAAGACACTAAGAAGTTTGTCGATGATTTGCGTCAGGCGGATGGAAAGAATATTTGGTTAGTTGGAGGCTCTCGATTGACTCATGACTTCATGGACAAGAATCTGGTAGATGAGCTTATTCTATCCATACACCCCATTGTCTTAGGTGAAGGAATTCCACTATTTGCTAACCCAATAACGCCTCAATCTTTGAATCTGATTAAATGCCAAACCTATAATTCGGGTCTTGTTCAGCTATCTTATAATATTGGGGCAGCACCTAACGCCGAGTCTCGCGGTGCTAGTTTCCCTTAAGATTCTCTAATCAAAAGCCACTCTAGAAGAAAGTATTAAGTATTTTTACTTGCTATTTCCGCTAGTTATTTACTTGCACTAGTCACAGCAGCCTGTGTGACAGTTGAGGGTGTGGAATGTGGGTTGTTTAACAATTAGCCACCACTAATCTTTGCTTTATAACCCAACTGAGTCAGCAGTGGAACCAGTTTCTGAGCGTGGTCGCCCTGAATTTCCAGCGTATTATCCTTCACAGTGCCCCCACTACCGCACTGAGTTTTGAGTTGTTTCAACAGCTTTTCTAACGTTTCTGGTGTTGTTTGAAAGCCGCTAATGACGGTTACAGTTTTTCCCTTGCGCCCCTTACGGGAAGCTTGTACTCTCAAATCTTGCTGATTGGGAGGTAAATCCTGAGCCGCTCGTTCAAAGGCAGCCGGCTTACTGCCGGAACCAAACTCTTGGTATACAACACGATTTTCAGAAGACTGAGAGTCAGAAGATTTGCGGTTTGATTTTGATGAGGCCATGTCTTTTATTATGGCAGATGACAGTTAATCGAACGTTGAAGCCCCTTAAGCTTTCTTCGCTGACTGAATTTTATCAAACGTTGCCCCATCGACGAAGAACTGCTTGTGAACCATATCCCAACCTCCCAAATCTTGAACGGTGAAGAGCGTTTTGACTTGAGGATAGTTGGATACCACTTCTGCTACCACACTAGGGTTAACGGGACGGTATCCTAACTTAGCGAATTCTTGTTGGGCTTCTGTTGAGTAAAGAAAATCGACAAATGCTTCTGCAACTTCTCTGGTGCCGTGTTTATCGACGTTTTTGTCTACCACTGCAACAGGATTGTCAATGGAAATGTTAACGTCGGGTATTACATAAGGCAGTTTCTGACCGTTCTTTCCGGCCAAAATTATTTCGTTTTCGTAGTTAATCAAGACATCTCCCTGATTTTGCTGGAAAAAGAGTTCGCTAGCTTCGCGTGCATCTTTTGTTAATACGGGGGCATTTTTATAGACTTTGGTGGTGTAGTCCAGAGCTTGACCCTCGTCACCCCCTGCTTGGGTCACAGAACCCCACAAACCTAAGAATGCCCAAATCGCAATACCAGACGTTTTGGGGTTAGCGGCAATGACCTTAACGTCATCTTTTGCCAGGTCTGCCCAAGTATTAATGCCTTTGGGATTGCCAGGGCGGGTAACAAGAGCAGCAACCGACCGAGTCACAACACCGCTTTTGGGAGATTCTCTTTCCCAACCGGGTTGAATTAAACCGGCTTGCTCAATTTTGGTGATGTCAAAGGGGAGTGACAGGTGTACCACATCTGCTTCTTGCGAAGCATCGATCACGGCACGGGTTTGAGCCTCCGACCCAGCGTAGCTCTGCTCGAAAGTAACATTTTGGTTATGTTCTTTCTTCCACTTTTCGACGAATTTGGGAATAATTTGGTCGTGAGCGGCTTTGGTAACCGAGAAGGAAACGAGTTTTAGCTTTACATCAGGTTTGGGAGCTAAGGTGGCATTGCTTCCAGAGCAGGCAGCGATCGCGACGCTCAAGCTAATTCCGACCAAAAACAGGTAAACAAACCTCGACAACGAATGTCTGTTTAACCACCTTCCTATCGGTTGTTGGCACCCCTGTTGAATAGCCTGTAATGCTTTAACGACATTAGTCTGAACTTGCGCGATCGCGCCTATTGCTAGTTTGGTTCGCATGGCTGTGTTCGATAATACCAAATCTGCAAACGTCTAGATTCATCCCAAAAGATAAACCCAAATCAAAAATCTCAAATGGCTGGACTCAACCAAACCGACCACTGATATAAGCTTCAGCTTCTTTAGTCTGAGGAGAACTAAAAATTTGCCCGGTAGGACTGAACTCGACTAATTTTCCCCGACGCTTGCCACTCTCATCGGTTTCCGTGTTGAAAAATGCAGTCCAATCGGATACTCGCGAAGCTTGCTGCATGTTGTGGGTCACCATAATGATGGTGTATTGGTGTTTCAGCTGGTGACAAAGTTCTTCTATTTGCTGAGTTGAAATGGGATCGAGGGCAGAACAAGGCTCATCCATTAAAAGAACATCGGGCTTCATCGCGATCGCTCGGGCAATGCAAAGCCGTTGCTGTTGCCCTCCAGATAAAGCCGTGCCCTTTTCTTTCAGCTTGTCCTTCACCTCCTCCCAAAGTGCAGCTTGCCGGAGCGATCGCTCTACCAAGTCATCCGTATTACCCTTATAACCATTGGTCCGCGGGCCAAATGCAATATTTTCGTAAATCGACTTGGGAAAAGGGTTCGGTTTCTGGAATACCATGCCCACCTGACGCCGCAATTTTACCGGATTAATTTTGTCGTCGTAAATGTTTTTACCCTGGTAATTGAGTTCGCCTTCAACTCTTGCTCCAGTAATTAAATCGTTCATCCGGTTGAAGCAGCGGAGAAAGGTACTTTTTCCACATCCTGAAGGGCCAATGAAAGCTACGATTTCCTTGTCAGGAATTGCTACATTGACTTCCTGAAGAGCCATGAAATTACCGTAGTAAACCTTGACTCCTTTAGCGTTAAAAACGGCATTATCTTGCTTATTTTTGGATGTTGTGTTAGAGCGCATAGCTTATATTTTCTGAGTGGATGTTAAAGTTAGGCGTGAAAATTCAAAATGCAGGAGGAGTGAGAAGCAATTTGCTGGCTCTAGCTTCAAGTCCCCCAAATCTTACTTTTATCTCAACCTAGAAAAGCGTTGCCGAATGTAGATTGCTGTGCCATTCAACAGCAAAATCAACAACAATAAAACAATGATTGTCGCTGCGGCTGCATTAGCAAACCCCGGTTCGGGACGAGTAATGTAGGTGTAGATTTGAATGGGCAAGGCCATAAAGCGCTGAAACAAACCAGGATTGAACGTAAGAAAGCTCACAGCTCCAATC
>NZ_DATNPA010000528.1:0-6452 GCF_036703385.1 Allocoleopsis sp.
GAGTATTGGCACCTTCCAAGGAGCGCAAAATCCCAAAACGGCTTCATTCCGCCAATTTCCCGACTATGTTCGCACCCACCTTGACCCCACCAAGCATAAAAAGGTGGCAATGTTCTGCACCGGCGGCATTCGCTGCGAAAAAGCGACATCATTAATGATGGCTCAAGGCTTCCAAGAGGTTTATCATCTCCAAGGTGGCATTCTCAAATATTTAGAAGAAGTTCCACCCGAAGAAAGCTTGTGGCAAGGAGAATGTTTCGTCTTCGATCAACGAGTCGCTGTAGAGCATGGGTTGGAAGCCGGAACTCATGAAATGTGCCGCAGCTGTGGGCATCCGATCGCTGAAGATGATAAAATCTCACCTCATTATCAAGAGGGCATTTCCTGTCCCTACTGCTTTGAGCGCCTCACCGAGGAAAAACTCGCACGACAGCAAGCGAGGCAACGACAAATTGAAAGATTGAACCCCGCTGGATAGGCCATGCCCATCCTACACGACTTCCTGAACTTCTCCGAGACCTCATATCATGTCCGGTTAAACACCCTTAGTGAGGAATGATGCGGGGACGCGGGGACACGGTGACGCGGAGAGATTTTTATTAAGGGTAATTAGGCGGACATCATATCACTTATGAAAACACCGAAAGAAGTCCTTCAAATTTGGGTCAATGCACTCAACACTCGCGATGCCGAGGCCGCTGCTGCACTCTATCACAATGATGCAACTAACATTCAGGTAGCCGCTGATAGCCCCGTTTACGGAAGACAGGCAATATATCAGGATTTTGTCCAGTTCTTCCAGGCTTTTCCCGATAACTACACTCACATCGAAAATCTGTTTGAAGACGGAGAGTGGGCGATCATTGAGTGGTCAGGTGGAGGAACCTTTCTGGGTGAATTCGCTGGAATTCCCCCCTCAGGGAAGAGTTTCACTTTACGGGGTTGTGGCTTTTTTCAGATCATAGAAGAGAAGATTCGTTTTCAACGGGGCTACTGGGATAAGGCTACATGGTTTGAACAACTCGGGATTCCACTGAAATGACATCCTCTCCCGCTCATAGCTAGGAGTTAGCCCCATTCCCAACGACGCTCACTTCTACTGCTCTCGTAGAACTTTTCTTAGCCTCATAAAATTGGCAGGCAACGTGTCCGAGTGAGTAAAGCAGAGCAGCATTGCTCGATGCTCCAACCCCAGCACCAATGATAGGCAGGAGTTCCACAAAGCTCAGTCCACCTTTGAGGACTCCTGAGCCTCCCACCGATAACCCAAAAATAGCGAGAACTTCACCCCGTCGCGCTGGATCTTTCAGCGAAAATCCGTAGGCGGCGGCAATACGATAGACCATCTCAGCTTGGAGTGCTGTAACCGCCGCGAGTTCAACCCCAAATAGAGTAAGCGCCAAAGGAGGGACAAAGTTAGTCAGTAATCCAATGCCCCCACCCTTCAACGCCGCATCAACAATAATTCGGTGAGCAATCTCAGCAGGTGATTCCAGAGGATAGTCCTGCCGCAGCTTGTCTACCTCAGCCTGAGCCTTCTCTACATCAACCTGACCGAGTGCAGCCATGAGTACGTTGATGCCTGGAACTTTAGAAGCATATTTAACCAGGGGATTTTCCGCGATGGGAGTAACGATTTTTCCTACCGTTTCCGTTCCCTGTTCTAGGAATTGTTGAGCCGCAGGTACAACCGTCTTGCCTACAGCAGCCGTTGTATTGGCAACGTTGTCAGCTGCAATTTGCGCTACCGCAGTAGCTAATTGACGCGCAGAAGTAGCCACTTGATTGGCTGTTGCCATTGCTTCACGCATGGGGTCGGTGCCTGAACGTTCTTTACCTTGTACTGCCATAGGTCTTTCTTGACTTCTACAGAGGTGATTCACTTTACTGTAAAAGAGCAAAAACTTTATATCCTCTATCCACTGACAGTGATTGGCTGATCTGAAAGTTAGAGGCTGATATCCTGTCCGATTAATTACCGTATTAGAGGGTATTTCATCCGGATTTGGTATCACGGGTTCGGAATAAGAAAGTAAGAACAAAGGTGAGCAATGCCCACCTTAGATATAGATATAGCCTGTCTGGTATCCTCTAGAAGAATGGAGCGCGACAAACAAGCCACTACCGAAGCAACAACCGCTCAATTACAGTCATCTGTCGCTCAAGCAGGCTCATCAGCCGATCATGGCTTTCGTGCTGCTTCTCCAGAGTCATGGTAAGCTTGTCCAGTCGGTCAATTAGCACCTCAGTCTCTGAGCGGGGAGCTCTATAAGAGTCTGAATAGGGTTCCGAATAGCGCTCTGAATAATCTTGTTCCATTATTAAACCTCACTTAGAAACAGCTTTCTTTCCATCTCCCGGCGCTTCACCAACCCTGGCAGCACGCGCCCTCCTCCCTTGTTCCACAAGAGAAATCCCTCAGCCGCACCCCGATAATCTCTAGCTTCTAGCTTGCGCCGAATGGTCATTCCTTCTGTGATCGGTTCCATCCCGCAATTGTAAGTCAAGCTAACCAACGCGCTGAACTGATTTTCATTCAGGGGGATGTGGCTCAGCACTCGCTCGACTCCCTTCTCAAACTCAGTAAGTTCTTTCCTCAGCATCTCTTCCGCCTCGGCTTCAGTAATGGTCATTCCAGGGCGGATTCCCTTGGTGCAACCGTAGCCAATCGTCCACACTCCTGCTGGACACTTATAGGCATTGAGATAGAGACCCTCACACTCCTTCAGGATTCTCATTCCAGCCGCGTTCATTTTTCGCCCCGTCGGGTTCCCGTTAGTAGACCCATTTTGAGGCTGTGGCTTGGGTTGTGGCTTGGTGTCCGCAGGTAATTCGATCACGTTTTCCCAAATGGTGAGGTCTCCTTGGGACTGACCATTGCCATTGCCATTGATCACAGACACCGCAGTCGTTGTGGAGACGACTGCCGCTTCTGGCGTTGCAGCGGCTTGAAAGTCTGAGGGCGATTCTTGTGGTGCTGGAGGTGGTGTGTATTGTCTTTGTTTCTCCCTCTCCTCCAAAATTTGATTAAGTCGTTCTGCGGTAATGGCAGTCGTTGTAGCCGCCATTTCTCTGGCTTGCTCCCTAGCTTGCCGGGACGCTTCATCGGCTTGCTGTACCTGAGCGAGATATCCCTCAATATCTTGCTGAATCAGCCCTTCTACGCGACCTGCAAACTCTACGTAGGCGGTAGAGTGAGAGCGGTAGCGGTCATAGTGTCCGGTGAGCTGGAAATACTGCCACCCTTCTACCTTCAGCCCCTCAGCCGTGTTTCTGAAGGTGCGGTAACGAACATTAAAACCAAAAAGCTCCTCGACAGCGGCGGAGATGGCAACGGCTTGAGCCATTCCGAAAGCCGTCCAGGTAAACACCTCCCGGATCTTGGGCTGACCATGATTGAGTGAGACAAGCGCAGGAGTGATGACCCCGCCAACAATGGTGATCAGCCTGAGGGTGTAAAATCGTGTCTTCGCCTTAGCGGCGCTACTCTCTAGCCACAGCAGTTGATCCAGCCATCGAGATTTCAGAGCATCCTTGCGAAACTCGTCCAGGTCGAGGCGATCTATCATGCCCGATAGGTTGCGCTTGAGGAATTGCTTATAAGACTCTTTCGCCATATCACCCAAAAGTTTTTTATTTGAATACAATGCGGACTAACACGAACAAATAGCTGCACAAGAGATGGAACTACAACGTAAGCATTGACAAATAAAATGAAATATGTGTTGGAAGAGATTTCTACCCCAATGAACTCTACTACCTATCTTCTGGGTGAACCCACGTTTACTTATACAAGAATCAGGCGATTGCCCGATAAAAATTTAATAGAGGCACAATCTAGAAGTTTGAAATATCACAATTAGGTCTCTTTGTACAGTTTTAAACCAGCCGTCCTTCTAGTGATACTGGCGACCTGGGGAGACTCCAAACCAACCGACCCTGTAAAAATGGTTCCAGCGAACAATAAAAATCCCCGCTTTCTCCCCTGCACCCTTTTGCCCCCTCTGCCACGGCAAAAGCTAAATCTGAATATCTACCTTTAGGGGGTTGGTAAAACTATCACTAGAGATATTGTGTCATAGTTTTTCATTGAGGAAAATAATTAATATTTCGTTGCAATTCTAGCGGCATTGACGAATGGTGCCAAATTGCTGAAAATCCTTGATATACCGTACTCCGTAGCGGCCGAAATCCCGGTGGGAGAGTGATTGTCAACAAAATCACCGTTGACGCGAAGCGTTTCCTGGGAAAAAATCCGGGAACAAGCAGAGGTTTTTCTTGGTGGAAAATATTTTGAGATTTGCGATCGCCCCTTGACACTTTTTTTCCTCAAAGGTCAAAAAAGAGTTGTAACACTATTTCAATGAACCCAAGGGTCACACTTTCCTGAGCTTGACTGATCGCGACATCAGTCAGCCTTAATTTTACCGATTAGATTGGAAAGAAGAGAGTGATCCTTGAAGGATATCTCTCCTCGTTTAAAGTCTTACCGTGGTCACCTACCAAATTTGAAGAGTATGCAATTCCCCAAACTCACTGGATTTACGGGCACAATCGAGATTGAGCGCATTAACGACAGAGAACTGGCGCAGGAGATACAGACTCTACTGGTCAAAGGCAAATTCCTCCAGCCTGGAAAGCTCACATTTGAGCAAACCAAACAGGCGTTTGACCAGTTTAAGCAAGACTTTCATTTGGGTTATCCCGGCCTGTTGGGCGAGTCTACCGCCAAAATCCTACTCGATCTGCATGAGCCTGTAGATGAGGACAGCCCAAGTAACAGGCCACAAGACATGCCGGTGCCACCCGAAACGAAAATTAGCGCACCGGATCGGGGCAGACCCATTACTATTCCCAAGTTAGAGGTCGTGTACTTAGGTGAACCCATCCTTAAAGGCGGACACTTTAGTTGGGCAGAAGCAACCAAGAACGGAACCCGGATTCCTGCATCCGTGGGAGTCGTAGACGGAATTCTCAAGGTGGCTGAGGCGATGGAGGAAGTCCGGGACTATATGGGCGGCAAATCCATTACGATCAATTCCTGGTACCGTGACCCTGCAAGCAATAGAGCGGCTGGAGGAGCAACAAAATCGCGCCACTTGTCTGGGGATGCGGTTGATTTCGTCGTCAGCGGGATACACCCCAAGGAAACCCATCGTCGATTGGAGTCGTGGTGGGGAAGTCGCGGAGGCATTGCCTCGGCTTCCTGTTTCACCCATTTAGACTGTCGAGGTTATGCTGCCCGTTGGAGTTATGGGTTTTAAGGGATTGCTGGCAGCATCCTCTAATCAGAGTGAAGGACGCGATCTGCGAAACGCTTTGCTCGCTTCGCGATCGCCTAATTCTCGGTCGGAAGCCTTAAAACCTAGAACGCGCGTGGCTATTCCAAAAGATTGTGGTGAGCCGTGCCGCCCCATCTTTAAATCTGTAGATGAGGGCTGGATTGATTGGGCAATCAACTTTTAGCAATCTTCAACCACCCAAAAACCTGCTCTGCCGTTAACTCTAACTTGATTCCTTCAAGAACTTGCAAGCGATCGCTCCCTCTATATACTTCTGGTTCTTGCTTGGGTCTAAATGTAAGGATAGAGCGATCGTCCGGATCGATGAGCCACCCTAACTGACAGCCATGTCGCAGAGAATGCAGGATGTTGTCAATCACCCGGTTAGCCTTGTGTTCGGGTGAGATAATCTCAATTGTCCAATCTGGGGGTTCGACAAAATTGTCTTCTGGCTCTCCTTCCTCATTTAACTGAATGCGATTCCATGCCACCACTGCAACATCAGGTACAACAGAACGTCCCCCAAAGGTACAACGAAGTTCAGGAAGTGCGGTATAGCCCTCCGTGCTGCTATCAATCACAGCCAGTAGTCGCTTTTGTAAGATAGAGTGCCTCATCGCATTCCCATTAATGTACTCCCATGCCGGAGATTCCTCGATATCAGGAAGCTTGAGAAATTCTTCAAAGGTGAGGGGTTTAACCGATGCAGGCGTCATGGCTGTTTGGCGGTTGTTAATCTCATTTTTTTACAATAAAGTCAATAAATTGTTTTCCTGTATTACTCAAAGAGACAGCGCTTTTATGTAAATCAAGAATATGGATTCCTACTCCAGAAACTTTTTGACCACTATCACTACTCATCAGTAGTCCCTTAGCAGTTATGTCTTCCAGTGCTTGTTCATAAATATAGCTATTATTCTTTATTCCTGGGAATATTTCTTCCAAGAAATCCAAATGATTCATATATTGACCGATATCATTATATCTAAATCTATTCATTAGCTCACTGATTCTTATATTGTTTTTTCTACACCATTCTCTTGGGTTATCAATAAAATCCATCATTATTAGATGGCAAGGTATAAAATTATCAATAAAGTTTAAGAAAATTAGCTGTAAGCTTTCATCTGGCGCATTTGGCAAGACTGAATTAATAATTGCATTTTTCAA
>NZ_DATNPA010000529.1:0-32744 GCF_036703385.1 Allocoleopsis sp.
AAGAACCCGGAAGCATCGTCATTACTAACTGTCAGTGTTCCTCTGGGTGTGCAGTATGGGGCAAATCAACCCCGAACAACAATTCGTAATACTGGGACGTTAGCTGTCGGGAAAAACTTCACTCTCAATGCTGGGAATTTAGATTTACAAGGTTTAGTGCAGGCGGGAAACAATTTAACTCTACAAGCACAAGATACAGTTAAGATTCGAGATAGTATAACTCATCCGTTTATTGCTGCGGCTGGCGGTCAATTGCTGGTTCAAGGCAATGGAGCGGTTGATATTTTTGCCTTGAATCATCCCAATAGTGGCTTCTTTTCCGGTGGGGATATGGTGTTAAGGTCACCTAATGCTGTTATGGGCGATGCTCACTATACCACAGGGGGAAATTTCCGCATCGAACAGCTTGATGGCAGTCTGGGAAATTTATCAAGTCCTGGTGACCCTGTTATTCGTGCGAGTGGGAATGTTAGTTTTACCGATTATACTGGAGCTTCTCTGCATATTTTTGCTGGGGGTTCAGTGAACCTTGGTAGTGTCACGATTACAGATACAGATACTAGTAACTTTATTAATGAAACTGTTCCCCTCTCTCAAACTCTTCCAGATGGTACAAATACAGTCACGATTAATGGTAGTACGCGACCAACTTTAGATATTCGGGCTGGAACTTTGGCAGTCGGTAATCCTGTAAACGTATGTGTGGGCTGTCCCTTGTTTCAACCGACGAACCTTACCTTTCCCAATACACCGTTAACGGCTGATATAACCATTAACCAAATTCTTATCAATAGACCCGATGGCTTGGTATTTTTAACCAATCAGTACCAACCTAATCCAGCACTAGCGGGAAATATTCAAGTAACGAACATTGTTGCCGGCGATCGGAATGGCGGTTTTAGCAGTTTTAGAGGTAACGGGAGTGATGTTGTTATTGACTCTCGCGGGAATATTACACTTCCTGAAAATGGCACGATTCAAACGAATTCTGGAACGGGTAATGCTGGAAACGTCACCCTAATTGCTAATGGATCGTTCTTTATGAACCCTGGTTCTCAAATACAGGCTGTTACTTTCGGGCAGGGGAATGCAGGGAATGTAACTATTAAGGTTGGTGATGCTGTAATAAACTCAGGAATTGGCACGGTTATTTATACTAATGTACAACCTGGCTCTGTAGGAAATGCGGGTGATATTAATATCCAAGCTGGTTCGCTTTCCTTAATTGATGGTGCTCAACTGCAAGCGATTGGTGGACAGGGAAACGCAGGGAATGTAATCATTAATGTCCGCGATGATGTTCTCATCTCCGGAGCAGATTCTAGTGGCCAATATAACAGTTCCATCTACACCTCTATAGGGGAAGGGGCGACAGGTAATGGTGGCAATATCGAGATTCAAGCACGGACGCTTACCCTAACCGATTATGGTTTTCTTGATGCAGGTATTTTCTCAGTTGATGGAGGTGTTCCCTCACAAGGACAGAGTAAAGCAGGGAATATCACTCTAAATGTTCGCGATACTATCACTGTTGCTGGATCTAATGCTACCTCTGGATACTCTAGTGGAATGTCTGTCGCCACATACAAAGGAGCAAGCGGTCAAGCAGGACAACTTCTTATTAATACCAATAAGCTGACTGTAGCTGATGGTGCTTATTTAGATGCTTCTACCTACAATTCCAGTAATGGTGGTGATATTACCGTTAATGCTAATGTCGTAGAACTGACAGGTGGCGGACAAATCCTAGCACTGCCTTACGCTCAAGGAAATGGAGGGAATGTTACCCTAAATGTTAGCGATCGCCTCACCATTTCCGGTTATGACCCAACCTTTCAAAGCCGATTCAATCAATTTGGGTCAGATGTTGTTACCAATCAAGGCAATGTTAGTGGAGTATTTACAGGCTATGGACTCTTCGGCGTACTTTCCACAGTCCTATATATTCCCGTTGAGTCCACCGGCAACGCTGGCAATATCTCCATCATCGGGACACGAGAGGTCAATATCGATGGGGGAGAACTCTTCACAGGAGCCTTTAATACAGGAAATGCAGGTACTCTGTCTATCTCCCAAACCGGTTCGGTGAGGTTAACCAACAAGGCTTCAATTTCCACATCAACATTCGGAACCGGGAATGCAGGTACTCTGTTGATTGAAACGGGCAATCTCAGTGTTCAAAATCAGTCATTTATGATTAGTGCTACCGTTGGTGCTGGAGATGCGGGAAATTTGACAATAGACGCTCATGATTCAGTTGAAGTGAACAGTGGTAGTCAAATTACGTCCCAGACAAGTGGAAGTGGCAATGCGGCAGATTTAACTGTCGAAACTCGACGATTAAGTCTCAGGAATGGAGAGATTTCAACTGGTACTGGCCCAATAGTTGCCGCCGATATAAATCCCTTAATCTATTCTCTAACTAATGGGGGTAGTGGAAATCTAAATGTAAGAGCATCTGAGTCTGTAGACATTGGTGGAGAACCGGGAACTCCTATAGGTGGTTTGTTTACTTCAACAGCTAGTTTTGGACAAGGTGGAGAATTAACCGTTGAAACCGGGAGATTGATAGTTCAAGATGGAGGGCGAATAGAAGCTGGTACATTTGGTACTGGTGTAGGAGGCACGGTTACAGTCAAGGCATCGGAGTCGATTGAACTTATCGGCACTTCAGCAGATGGAAATTTTGCCAGTGGCATCTCTGCCTATAGTCGCCCACCGCTCAATTTCGACGCTAATCTGTGGCAAGGCAATGCCAATAGCGGAAACGTAAACGTAACGACTAACCAATTAAGTATCCGAGATGGAGCACAAGTAACGACTGCCGTTGAGGGAACATCTCAGACTGGAAATGCTGGAGATATTCAAGTTCAAGCAAATTCCCTCTCTCTCTCCAATGGTGGGAGAATTACCAGCCGCAGTGATGGCAAGAGTAATGCGGGGAATATCAACGTTAATGTAACGGGAAATTTGCGCTCAAGCGGTGGCAACATTACAGCAACCTCCACTCAATTAGGGGGTGGCGATATTAACATTGCAGCAGATGATATTCGCTTAAGTAACAGCAGCCTAATTAGTACCAGCGTCAAGGAAAGTACAGGCGGCGGTGGTAATATCACGATGAACTCAACCGTCTTCCTCGCCATCGAAGACAGCGACATTCTGGCAAATGCTGAAGCGGGGCCCGGAGGCGATATTACCATTAACTCTTCGGCATTTATTGCCGATCTATTCTCCACTGGTTTAGCTATACCTGTTGGTCGAAATCCGGGTGACTTGAATCAATTTCGGGGGAATGGACGGAACGATATTTCCGTTTCTGTGGCTGATTCATCTCGGAATAACGATCGCGTCGATATTTCTGCGGATTCACGCACCAATACTGATGGTACGGTGAGCGTCCGTGGTTCTTTCTCTGAGCGCCGAGTGAATCCTTTACCGGAGTGGGTTAATGCAGAAGAATTAATTGATCGCCGTTGCACACCAGCGAACACCAACAAAAAGAGTAGTTTTACGATTACAGGGCGCGGAGGCTTACCTCCGAGTCCTAATGATCCTCTGACATATCAGGACGTTTGGGTTGATTGGATTACCCTTGAAAAAAGGGAAGAAAACGGCAATGGTTCGGCTGCTGATACCAATCCCACTCCTTCTAGCCCAAAACTACTTGTAGAAGCTCAAGGGTGGATAATGAACGATAAAGGGCAGGTTGTTCTTACAGCACAAGCACCAACAGCTACACCCAGTCGTCCTCGATTAGAATTCCCACCTTGTGAGGGTAACAAGGCGGCGTTTGATCAGTAGATAGGCACAAATAAACGAAGGTATATTAACAAATGTTAAGAGACTACAATCTTCTTGCCTTCTGCCTTCTACCCTCTGCCTTGCCTCAACGACAAATATTAATGCCTACCTACTTAGTGTAGGAACACTCAAGGCTCAGATAACCAGCTTTGGACGCGCTTTAAACTTTTCCAATCCGGTTTTCTGTTCAATCCGTCTTCCAGGCTTTCCGTCAAGTCCCGCCGGACTTGAGAATCCATCGCCATCAGCTGCTTGGCAACATCGACGTGTTTACGCACCCCTGTTTGACCCGTTTCCAACATGGCGATGGCGAGGTTAACTCTGGCTTGGGGGGCACTCTGATCTAACTTAACGCCCTTGAGAGCGGCTTTATAGGCTTGTTCTGGTTTGTCATCCAGCAAATAAAGCCATGCGAGACAACTCCACGCGGCAGCTGTTTTGGGAGAGCGATCGCAAATTTCCTTGAAAACTGGAAGCAGTGTATCTGGACCCTCACCCGCGTTGTAACGTTCCAGACCAATATCAAACAGGGAGGTAATGGATTCGGTCATAAATAGTCTACTTACTGTCTTTCGTTCTTATTTATATCGCTTCGCTATATTGACACAATGTTTAACCTTTAAAAGATACCAGACCCAGCTCACGGGTTGGATCTGGTTGGAGCGAGTCCGACAAAGACGCCAATCTCACTGGATGGCAACAGCTTGCCACGGGAGGAAGCCATAGGGCGCGGGCTAATCAAACACCGAAGGACTTCCCACAGCCACAGCTTTGGCTAGCATTGGGGTTGGTGAATTGAAAGCCACCACCAATCATGGCATCGCTGTAATCGAGTACCAAGCCGTAAAGATAAAGCATACTCTTAGGATCGCAGACGATTTTGAAGCCTTCATAGTCGAAGACTTCATCATTCTCCCGAACTTTACTAGGGTCTTCAAAATCCATCATGTAAGACATGCCCGAACAGCCTCCCTGGCGGACACCAACCCGCAAGTAGAGGTCTTTTCCTTGTCTTTCTCGCAGCGCTGAAACATGCTTGAGGGCGGCCTCTGTCAGTTGGATACCTCTTTGTTGAGGCTGAGTTGCTTGTGTCATGAATACCTTGCGACTCCTATTTGCTCTTTTTGAGGGAATACTTTATTGTGCCAGTCCACAGTGTCAAGTTGATTGATAGAACCGACAAGGGGTGAACCTGCGGAGTGTAGCTTTTCTTCTGTTATTTTAACGAATCCCCCTGCCATCCAGTGAGGGCTTCAAGATGCCCTAGTAGAAGACAGCAGAAATCACTTGCAACATCAAGAGAACAACAGCCCGGAAATTATTGCGGTTTAATAGGAATATCTCCTCTTATACTGGTTCTCGGCTCGCTATTATTTTTGCAATTAACGCCATCGCTATTCTATGTCTGCTCTGAATCCCACTACTTGCCGTCGGCTCAAAAAATTACAACAAATTCCTAGTGTGTGGGAAGGCGATCGCCGTTCGCTGTCAGCTTTTGCAGATACTAGGGAATCAGAGGCTGAAAGTAACAGCGAATGCATTCTCTGGGTAGATGGCTCCGAAGGAATTGTTCGGGCAATGGAGGTCGTGTCGCCAGAAATGGGGCCAGAAGCCGTTGTTCGCACCTTGCTGCGAGCAATGGAGCATCCCCAAAGCCCTGCTCGACCCGCTCGACCCTCTAAGATTGTGGTACGAGACCGGGAAATACAATTTTATTTACGCGGTGTTCTTCAAGATTTAGATATTACGATTGATTATTTCCCTGAGTTGCCCCTGATTGATGAAGTGTTTCGCGGGTTTGCCGATTTTGCCGGCAACCGACGCCCCGAACTCCCGCCCCAGTATGCGGACCTCCTGCTTCAGAAATCCTATGAACTTTGGCATGATGCCCCTTGGGAACTACTCGCTGACCACAATGTTCTCTCCGTTGAACTGAATCACTGGGATGTGGGAACGTTGTACGCTTCCGTCATGGGGATGCTAGGGATGGAGTATGGGGTACTGCTTTATCGCTCGTTAGATTCCCTCAAACGGTTTCGCGCATCAGTTTTAGGCGAGGAGTCTTTTGAGGCGATGGAAAAAGCATTTTTAGCACAAGATTGCTTGTTTGTCACGTTTGGACGAGATGAGGAGGATTCCGAGGAAGAGGAGGAAGAGGAAGACTTTGATTTAGCGGATTTGCCAGTGTCAGAGATTGTTCCGAGTTTTGGGACAGTGCATCCCTTGGAAGGAATGCGACCGTTTCTTTATGACGAAGAAGCGATCGCACTTTATATGGCTCTCGAAGCACTACATCGGTTTTTCAAAGCCACCTCTCGGAAGTTGGCAGCAGACGAGTTCCCCGATATATCCAAGCGTTACCGCATACCCATACCTCTGGAAATAGAGTCCAAATCGACGCTTTCGGTTAAAGTTTCCACGCTCCCGGACGTGGCAGCTGAGTTAATGGAGATGACTCAGCTGGCTGAGGACGACGATTTTGATGACGACTTTGATGATGACGATGATGACTTTGATGACGCGGAGATGGCAGTCCCGCTACGGGATGACCTAGTGCCAAAAGATTCATTCTTGAGTTTGGGGATGATTCCTTGGGAAAGTGTTGAAATGTTGCGTACTGGATTGGATTGCTATCAGTCCAAGGATGTTAAAGAGGCTGGCGAAGGAATGCCGATTATTTTGATTCAAACCACTCGTCCCAAGGCAAAAGTGCTGATTGAGCAAATCAAAACAGCTGGAGGTTTAAAAGGAATTTGCTTTAATCCAGGGGAAGACCCCTTTGAGGGGGAACGTTATGACTTGGGCATTCTTCAGACTGAGAATAGCAATCTGTACCTGTTTGGAGAGTTTCCCGAAGCCGACCCCACCCATGTGTCCGCCCGCAAGAAGTGGGATCAGCGCTGTAAGAAAATAAAGGGCTATTGTGCCTTAATCATTGCCAAAGGGCTGACAGGCGCAGCACGCGGCAATCCTCAGCCTAGCGACATGATGGCATTTTTTGAGGCGCGATCGCTCTCAGCCAGCGAGTTGGGATTAGGAATGCTTCAGTTGATGCCGCAGTTTGATTAAGGTTCACCAACCCCGCCTTACTTCGTGAAGACGGGGATTGGAAGAGATAACCTTCCATTTGATAGTCAAGGCTAGATTTCAGGAGCCCTATTTTTAAAGCTTTCTAGGCTTTTTCTTTGACATTTAAGTGCATTCTCATCTCATTTTTCCGAGTACTTTTTCTTTCTTCTTCCCTTCTTTTCACTGGTATACTTGCGAAAGAGCCTAATTTATAAGCTTTTCGAGCGATCGCAAGTATTACCCGCCTAGCTAACTTTCAATAAAAGGACTCTTTTACAGAAAGATTTCCGGTTACGCATAACGAGATAAACAGTAGTGAAGCTGATGACACTTGACATGCTACAAAATTCTTTGTGTGTTTTAGTGGCTGATAGTGACTACAGTACCGATACACTAATTTGTCTCCTAACCTGAACGCGGTGCATCAACAATGGCTAGGTCACCCCTGATTAAAGTCCTCAATCAAGTTTACAGAGTTGCTCAAATCTCAAGGAAAAGCGGTATCCCTCCAGCCGAAGTTCTCGGTATCTTCAACGAAAGAATCTCTCGTCGCCGTCTGATACAGGGAGGTTTGGCATTAGCGGGAGCTGCTGCTGCCACTACGTTTAGGAGGGAGCGGGCTGTTGCCCAATCGGGAAGCTCCCCAGTCCTAGTGGTGGGTGCGGGCATTGCCGGACTGAGTGCCGCCTATCGCCTGAAACAGGCTGGCGTTCCCGTGAATGTCATTGAGGCAAGGAATCGCGTGGGCGGTCGAATTCGGAGTTTGCCCAATGTAGCCGGAACCCAAATCAAGGCAGAGCTGGGAGGAGAATTCATCGACACCAATCATGTCTATATGCGAGGCTTGGCAAAGGAACTTGGCTTTAAACTCGTTGACCAGTTTGATGTCTTGAAGGGATTGATACCGACAACGTTCTTCTTTGAGGGACGCCGAATTTCCATCAAGGAATTTGTTCAGGACTTTGCTCCTGCTGCCAAGCAGATTGAGGCAGATTTAAAAGCAATTGAGAATTTCGAGAGCTATGCGATACCCGATCAAGCTACGGCGGCTTTAGACAAAGTCTCACTGAGCGACTATTTAGAGCGTCTTCCCACGACACCAACCATCCGGAAGATCCTCGAGGTTGCCTACATCCTTTGGGAGGGTAGAGAGGCACAAGAGCAATCCTGCCTCAATCTCCTGTACAACATAAGCATTGAACCCGGTGATTTTTCTTTCTACGGAGAGAGTGACGAACGCTATCAGATTGAAGGGGGTAACGACCAAATTCCCCGCCGACTGGCGGAGATATTGGCTGGTTCGATAGAAACTGGGACAGCTTTAGAATCTATAAGCCAACTATCTGATGGTCGCTACCAAGCGAGTTTGCGCTCTGGAGGTCGTTCTTCTGAACGCAAGTACGAGCGGATTTTGTTGGCATTGCCGTTTAGCGTACTGCGTACCATCGAGCTGAAGGTCGATTTACCGCCAGCAAAAACGTTAGCTATTAATACGTTTGGCTATGGTAGCAACTCCAAATTAATCACTGCTTATCAGAGCCGACTGTGGCGCGATCGCTATAACTCCAACGGCTCAGTCTCTACGGACTTAAGTTTTCAAGGTACCTGGGAAGCAACTCCCTTCGCTCCTGGTTCGGAAGGTTTAATCACAAACTATACTGGCGGTCGTCAAGGTTTAGCCCTCAAAACTGCAACGCCAGAAGTTCAAGCCCAACGATTCGTAGCGCAATTAGAGCAGGTTTTCCCTGGTGTTAGTGCCCAAAGACTTCCGGGTGCCGTCCGTGCCTACTGGGTAGGCGAGCAATACTCTCGCGGGGCATATTCCACTTATTTAGTTGGGCAATATACTCAGATGTACGGCGCACAAGGAGAGCGCGTAGGCAATCTCTTTTTTGCTGGCGAACATTGCTCCTTAGAATCTTGGGGTTTTATGGAAGGAGGCTGCCAGACGGGTGAAGCTACAGCTTCAGAAATTCTGCAAGATTTAGGGGTTCAATCTGGCACGACGCAACAAAGTACTCAACTGCCAAGCACGCGCAGGAGGCGTTTCCGCCCGTTTGCTCGACCTCGACAGCGTCGCTCTTAACAATGCCAAAAATCGGCGGCAAGATGCCAAAAATTTTTTCTTTGGCAATTTTGAGCTTTTCCTTCCTTCTAACTAGTACCATTTCACGAAATGCCTGATACAGATAAAGCCTAGTGGCTTTAGAGCTGATTTATAAAGTAAAGCTGAAGAGTGGGGAACACTTCACCATCCAGGTTGTAGGATGCAAATCTATTGATTATCAATGACGAAGCGACTATTGCTCCGACTCTAGTGAGTTTAGGATTACCTGGTTACTACTACTTTCACGACGAGGTTTTCGCACATGAGATGCGAACTGTCTGGCGCAGTACCTGGCAGTGTGTAGGTCGAGAGTCGGAGCTGCCAAACCCAGGCGATTACCTAACAAGTCTAATTGGAAATCAGCCGCTGTTTGTAATTCGTAACGCTTGTGGGGAACTTCAGGCGATGCACAATGTCTGCCGACATCGGGGAGCACGTCTATTTGAAGGGATGGGGAACTGCTCTGTTGTACGCTGTCCCTACCACGCCTGGACTTATGACTTAGATGGGCAACTTCAAGGAGTTCCTCAAGTCCATCTCTTTCCTGACTTGGACAAATCGACTGTCCGTCTATTGAGTGCACAAGTAGACACCTGGGGGGGTTTTATCTTCGTTAACTGTGACTCTCAAGCGGAGTCACTGATGAGTTATCTAGCGGGTTTTCCAGAGTACCTCAAGCAGTATGACCAACCCTGGGAAGAATTACGAAGGGTAGCGAGCTGGTCTTACACTGAGCCTATCAACTGGAAGTTTATTGTAGAAAACTACGTGGAGGACTATCACTTCTCTACTGTTCATGCAGAAAGTCTGCACAGCTACGATTTCCCAAGAATCCGTACTACCACCACAGGTCGTCACTGCCAAATCACAGTTCCCTACACGGCTGAAAAACTAGCCAAGATGTACGATGCTATGACATGGGAACCCCAAAGATTATCGTACCAGGGCTATATATTTCCCAACCTGATGATTAACACCGATTTAGATCACGTCTCTGTGTTTCGGCTGTTACCCCTGAGTCCTGTAAGAAGCTGCATTGAAGTTCTCATCTATCAGACTAGAGCGCAGATGGAAGCATTCCCAATAGATCCAGATGTCTTTCAGGGCAAGTTTCATCGGGTGATGGAGGAAGACTTCGCCGTATGCCGTTTACTACAGGCTAACGTCCACTCTCTGGCTTACGGGGTGACGAAGCTGGCAATTGAACGCGAACTGGGAATCGCTCACTTTTACACAGTGTTGTCAGAGTAGTGCGATTCGTTCTGTCGAAATAAGCAGAAATGCTTAAGGATGACAGGTTTGGTAAAAGAGGTACAAAACCATCTGAACCATGATAACTGAATGACCATGAGGGTGTAAGACCCTTCCTCCAGGTGCAGGAGTGAAAGCATCACCCCCTTGGTAGCGACTAGCCATCAATCCGAGAAAGCGGGGTGAAAAGGTGGCAATACTGGAAGCCCAATCTGGTACCCATCGAGCAAATTACCCATGAGTAAAGCTTCGGCTTGAAGACACGTCTGAATCGTCGTTAACGCAAACCAGCCAAATAAGGCTGACAGGCTGGAACCAAAAGGTTAAGGATAGGGAGTTGGCGATTTGCTCTTCGACCAACAAGCACCTCCCGTAAAACCCGGCGAAAAGTGTCACTCTAAAGGTACATAGTATGGTCATTTGGAACGAAGTAACCTCCCGTTTGTTCTCTCGGAGGTCGAGTACCGAGAGCAGGTGCTAACCGTATACAGCGGGAGGAAAGATCGGGAAAGAAGCGAATGCCAAGGGTAACGCCCTGGATATGCTGACGTTCCCACGGTGATTTGGAAGATAGAGTCCAAGTAAGAGTAAATATGTCTAAAACACAGTCTCAACAACTGATGGTGGAATGGCGCTCGATAGACTGGCGGAAGCTGGAAAAGCGGGTGTACAAGCTCCAAAAGCGAATCTATCAAGCCTCTAGTCGTGGTGATATAAAAGCACTTCGCAAGCTCCAAAAGATGCTGATGAAATCTTGGTCAGCAAGAGCCTTAGCGGTTCGTAGAGTGACCCAGGACAATCAAGGTAAAAAGACGGCAGGAGTGGATGGGCTGAAAAGCTTGACCCCAAAGCAACGTCTTGAACTTGTAAACAAATTACACCTGGGAACCAAGGCTTGTCCAACCCGGAGAGTATGGATTCCAAAACCCGGAACGGAAGAGAAACGACCCTTGGGAATACCTACAATGAAAGACCGCGCCTTGCAAGCGTTAGTCAAACTGGCTCTTGAGCCAGAATGGGAAGCGCGATTTGAACCCAATAGCTATGGGTTCAGACCAGGTAGGGCATGTCATGATGCTATAGGAGCAATATTTGATTCAATTCGGTATAAAGCTAAATATGTGTTGGATGCCGACATTGCAAAATGTTTCGACCGCATCGACCAGGAGAAACTGCTCACAAAACTAAATACATTCCCAACCATGAGACGGCAAGTCAGGTCTTGGTTGAAATCGGGAGTGATGGATGGAAAAGAGCTGTTTCCCACATCCGAGGGTACACCGCAGGGTGGCGTTATTTCGCCACTACTCGCGAATGTTGCCCTCCACGGGATGGAAAACCGAATAAAGCAATACGTTGGCTCTCTTAAATATCTTGACAAAAACAAGAAAAATAGGATGGATAGCGTAAGCCTAATACGGTACGCCGATGACTGTGTGATTCTCCACAAAGACCTAACCGTAGTCCAAGGATGTCAGACAATTATAGCTGACTGGTTAAAAGACATGGGTTTGGAATTAAAGCCTAGTAAAACCAGATTGGCTCACACCGTTAATCCGGTGGAAAATGAGAAGCCGGGGTTCAACTTCCTCGGCTTCAATATACGCCAATTCTCTGTTGGGAAATACCACTCCGGTAAATCAACACAGGGAGAATTACTTGGCTTTAAAACCATCATCACCCCAAGCCAAGAGAAAGTAAAGGTACATTACGACAAAATTGCAGATGTAATTAGCAGCCATAAGGCACTGCCTCAAGCAGTATTGATTCAACACTTGAATCCAATTATTAGGGGCTGGGCTAATTACTACTCAACTGTAGTAAGCAAGGTAACTTACGCAGAATTAGATAAACTCATGTACCAAAAGCTTCGTGCTTGGGCAAAACGCCGCCACCCCAAAAAGAACATGGGTGAAGTGGTCAAGCGCTATTGGATGACCATAGGCAGCGATAACTGGGTCTTCGCGACCAGGAAGGAAAATTATCCCCTTCGGTTACTTTCACATACTGATACTCCCATAGTTCGTCATGTGAAAGTTAAAGGCGAAGCGTCTCCATACGACGGAAACCTGGTCTACTGGAGCAAAAGAAAAGGTGAAAACCCTGAGATGCCAACGAGAGTAGCAATACTCTTGAAGAAACAGAAAGGGATATGCACCTGGTGCAATTTACACTTCCGCGAGGAAGATGTGATGGAGATTGACCATAAAGTCCCAAAATCGCAAGGTGGAAAGGATAAATACGATAATTGGCAACTCCTTCACAGACATTGCCACGATACAAAGACAGCCAGAGATGGCAGTCCCGGCAACAAATCCGGCTGTGACAGTGCCGAGCCTAAGCCCCCCAGAAAACTAGAAATGGTTAAAGGGAAATGGGTAATGAGGTGTGTTTGACAATACACCAAGTCATTGAGGAGCCGTGTGAAGGGAAACTTTCAAGCACGGTTTTGTAGAGCAGCGGCTCTTGTGAGGGAGTCGCTGACTTTAATTGTGGAGCTACTCACAGTCCACTAAGCATTCCTGTAGTTATAACTATACGGTTGAAGGTTGAAGGTTTGAAGGTTATAACAGCCACCAAGGCGACTCTTGACTCTCGCCAAAGACTGAAACCTTGACTAGTCAATATGCATCCCTTCTGCCCTGGAGCCCTCTGCCTTTTGCTATAGAAGGTTAGCAGGTTGTTAAGAGGTAGAACATCAATCCAAGAATAGGGCAGGCAAGATGCCTACCCCACAAGAAAAATCTCGGATTGCGGGATGGGTGTTCCGCCCGTCCTAAAAGGGACACTCTAGTGTTTAACACCCTCAACTTCCGCCACCATCAAGATTGTCTTGAGAACCGAATCAGGGTTGAGGCTGATGGAGTCAATTCCTTGTTCTACCAAGAACTTGGTAAACTCAGGATAGTCGCTGGGAGCCTGACCACAGATACCAATCTTACAACCATGCTCCTTCGCATCTGCGATCGCCATTTTCACCATTCGCTTCACACCTTTATTCCGTTCATCAAAGATATGAGCGACTAAAGCGGAATCACGGTCTAAACCCAGAGTTAGCTGCGTCAGGTCATTAGAACCAATTGAGAAGCCATCAAAGATCTGGCTAAACTCATCGGCTAAGATGACGTTACTCGGCAACTCACACATCACATAGACCTGTAAACCGTTAACGCCCCGCTCTAAACCGTGTTTAGCCATTTCGGCTAACACTTGACGCCCCTCATTGGGTGTACGGCAGAAGGGAATCATCGGAATCACATTGGTTAAACCCATCTCGTCCCGCACTCGCTTGAGTGCCTGACATTCCAGAGCGAAAGCATCACGGTACTTTTCATCATAGTAACGAGACGCCCCACGCCATCCCAGCATTGGATTCTCTTCCTTTGGCTCAAACGGCTTGCCACCCAAAAGGTTGGCATACTCATTCGTCTTGAGGTCTGACAGCCGCACAATTACTGGCTTGGGATAAAAGGCTGCCGCAATCATCCCGATGCCACAAGCCAGCTTATCCACAAAAAATTGGGGCTTGTTGTCATAATGTTTTGTCAGCTCAGCAATTTGGGCTTTAACAACTTGATCCTCTAATTCATCGAAATGAATCAATGCCAAGGGATGTGTTTGAATGTGGTTGGCAATGATGAATTCTAACCGAGCCAAACCCACACCATCACAAGGAATCGAAGCCATGCTAAAGGCTTGTTCTGGGTTACCCACATTCATCAAGATTTGGGTACGAGTACGAGGCAAGTCTTCCAACGTCGTCTCTTTCACCTCGAAGGGCAACAAGCCCTTGTAAACCCGTCCTTCGTCCCCTTCCGCACAAGAAATGGTCACCTCTTGACCCATTTTCAACACATCGGTTCCATTACCGCAACCGACAATCGCCGGAATGCCCAGTTCCCGCGCAATAATCGCCGCGTGGCAAGTTCGTCCCCCCTGATTTGTGACAATCGCACTCGCCTTCTTCATGATCGGTTCCCAGTCAGGGTCAGTTTTGTTCGTGACCAAAACTTCACCCGGTTGAAACAAATGGAGTTGGCTGACATCAAGCATCACACGGGCTGTACCCTGACCGATTGCCGCGCCGACGCTACGACCCTTAACTAATACTTCACTATATTCCTTGAGGTGGTAACTCTTGAGAACGTTGGTAGACTTCTGAGATTGCACGGTTTCCGGACGAGCCTGAACCACAAACAGTTCGTTTGTAATGCCATCTTTTGCCCACTCAATATCCATTGGTGTATAGACACCCCGCACTTGAGAATAGTGCTCTTCAATTTGAATCGCCCAACGCGCTAATTGTAGAATCTCGTCATCCGTCAGGCAGAATTTCTCCTGTTCAGATTCTGGTACCCAGACATTTTTTGTTAATCGAGAGCCACCCAAGTCGTACACCATTTTGATTCGTTTATTGCCCAGTCGTTTGTCCAAAATGGGGCGAAACTCATCTTTTAAGGTCGGCTTGAAGACTACATATTCATCTGGGTTAACGGCACCTTGAACGATGTTTTCTCCTAAACCGTAAGCCGCTGTAATTAGCGCCGCATTTTTGAAGCCGGTTTCGGTATCAATAGAAAACATGACGCCAGAGGAGGCTAAATCAGAGCGCACCATTTTCTGAACGCCAACGGAGAGAGCCACTTCTAACTGATCAAAGCCATTGCGCTGCCGATAGGAGATGGCGCGGTCTGTAAATAAGGAGGCAAAGCATCGGTGGGAATATTCCAAAACTCTGGTCAAACTTTGGACATTCAAATAGGTTTCCTGTTGACCGGCAAAACTGGCATCAGGGAGGTCTTCCGCCGTGGCAGAAGAGCGAACCGCAACTTCTGTGTCTTCGCCGTAGCGGTTGCATAACTTCTGATAAGCTGTGCCAATCGCTGCTTCCAGTTCTGGGGGAAAGTTGACACTCAGAATTAATCTCCGGGCTTTGTTGCCGTGCTGCTGAAGATTGCTGACATCATCTACATCTAGGTCAGCAAACAGTTCGCGCAACTGGGATTCTAAACCCGCTTTTTCAATAAAGTAGCGGTAGGCATAAGCCGTGATGGCAAATCCATTGGGAACATTTACGCCCTTAGGCTTCAGTTGTCGAATGAGTTCACCAAGGGAGGCATTTTTTCCGCCTACCAAGGAAATATCCTCAAGTCCTATTTCATCAAACCACAGAATCAGAGATTGCTCTTGGGTTGTTTGAGTAGATGTCACGCGGGATGATGTCAGCATAACTCTTTTCTTTTCTCCGACTACTACCTTTAGTGTAGCTTTAGATTTTCTTTGGGATCGCTATAAAAGGGTAAATAACTAGCTGCAAATTGAGGCAAATGACGAGTTTATAATCTTCAGTTAAACTTGAAAAGCTTTAATTGATAAGGCTTTGAGTTCTCTTGAAGAGCATTCTGAATTGCAGCGAAGTACTATAAGATTTTTAATGATTCTTAATTTTCTATTTAAAAACAGTTTTTATAAGCAGATTGTACTAGCATTTAAAAATGCTAATCTTAGCTACACTATGGCAAACAAAAAATAACAAATAAGCCATAGATAATTATTAGATACTGCTTTCTTGTGAAAATTTTGTGAAGAACAATGCCAGAAGCAAAAGACTTTCCTCAACTGGGACAAAAAGCACCTGATTTTAGGGCTATCAATCAAGATGGCAATTCAGTCAATCTGGGAGATTTCCAATCTCAATGGCTGGTTCTCTACTTCTATCCGAAAGATGACACTCCAGGTTGTACCGTTGAAGCGAAAGATTTTACGGAATATGAGCCAGAGTTCAATGCATTGAGAGCCAATATTTTAGGGGTTAGTCCTGACACAGAGAAATCCCATTGTCGATTCAGGCAAAAGCATAGCTTGTCAATTCAGCTCTTGAGTGACCCAGAACATCAAGTGTGTGAAGCTTACGGCGTCTGGCAATTGAAGAAGTTCATGGGTAAGGAATTTATGGGTGTAGTGAGGTCAACCTTTTTGATTGACTCAGATGGAAATTTAGCCTTTGTTTGGCCTAAGGTGAAAGCGAAGGGTCATGCTCAGGCTGTACTCACCAAGTTGCAGGAATTAGTAGCTGCTCAGTAACATCATGGATGAGGATGCGATCAGCTTCTCTGCGAGACGCTACGCGGTCTTCAGGCTCGAAGGGCTGTACGCTGGTGCCGTAGGCGATCGCGATTTAAAGAAATACTAGTTCAGCCGTGACTCGTTCACTGGTCACTGTTTAAAGACCATCCTCGCAATGTTCGGTGTACGCAAGCTAAATGCCACATGTAATCATCGAGTGGGTAGTCATTGACGGCTTGGAGGATATATTCACGGGATAGCGTTGCGGCACTTTGTCGAGTGCTGCTGCTTCCAGCAGATTGCTCCTCGCCTGACTCGGCCTCATAATACAATCCCAAGTAAAGATAGCTGTAAAAATTGCCACGTTTACCTTCTTTTTCCCCCGTAGCGAGAACATCATCGGTCGTGCAATTTCCGGCATAAAGCTCGTACACGCTGCGCATGACGAGTCTTGGGTCATTCCTCACAACGAGTAGCGAATTTCGAGCCTCTGCGACACCTTTGAGTCGAGCAATGCACAGATATCGCCAGATAGTTTCCTCAACATCTTGGGCATTTACGGTTAAGTCCAGCTCGAACTGCTTGGCACCCTCCTCAAATCGTTCTGCATAGTAGTAAGATAGACCTCGCTGCCACAGGTAGGGAGTGAGGCGCGGTTCAATCTTTTCCGCGCGATCGAAATCTGCAATGGACTCATCGATTTTAGCTAGCTTAAAGTTAACCATCCCGCGCCGAATGTAAGCTTGTGGGTCATTGGGGCGAGCTTGGATACTCTGATTCCATCGGTTGAGTTCATTTTCCAAGAAGTTTTGCTTAGCCATCCGTGCTTCTCTGGGTTACTGGTACCATCATGCTCTCATCGGATGGGAGGCGAATGTACCGTGACGACGTAAAGATGTTTGTTAGGACTTATGCACAGCCTCTATTAATAGGGTGTGTTAGTAGCGTAGCGTAACGCACCATGACTGCTGGATTGATAAGCTAGACACCATGAGCAGCGCTCATAAGGAAGGAATGAAAATTGTTATTCCTTCTGCCCTCTGTCTTATTGTCAAGCTAGGGGACACAAACCAATAATCACTTCAGCCCTCGGCAGCTGTAAGCTTATGTCACAATCTACTGCTCCTGCGAAAGACAACCCAAGTCTCACCAAACCCCAAACCGAACTTCCCAAACCCAAGAAGAAGGGCAAGTCACTTCCTCCCAAGCTCATTATCAAGTTCGGGAAGTTTGTCTGGACAACAATGTGGCACATCATGATGTCCAATCTTGCCCCACGCAATAAAGAAGGAGCGTACATTCGCCCAAGCAGCCAGTTCAGAAACTTGATCGGGAGGGAGGAAGACAATCCCTATCAACCCGAAGTGGGACGCTACCATCTCTACGTCGGACTCAGCTGCCCTTGGGCACACCGTACCCTCATCGTTCGCGCACTGAAGGGGCTGGAAGATGCCATATCAGTGTCCATCGTATCTCCTTCACCGATTGAGGGAGGTTGGGTATTCAACGAGGAAGAGGAAGGTTGCCGCATACTGGCACAGTTGTACCAGCTAGCAAAACCCGGCTACAGTGGGCGTTCCACAGTTCCTGTGCTGTGGGACTCTAAGACGAAGAGCATTGTCAACAATGAAAGTTCTGAGATTATCGTAATGCTGAACTCCCAATTCAACGAGTTCGCCAAAAATCCCAAACTCGACCTTTACCCAGAGAAACTTCAGGAGAAAATTGACGGCTGGAACGAGAAAATCTATCATTCGGTAAACAACGGCGTGTATCGTTGCGGCTTTGCTCAAACTCAAGAAGCTTACAACCAAGTCTGCAATGAGCTATTTGCAACCCTAGATGAGATTGACGCGGTGCTGGAGACCAGTCGATACCTTTGTGGCGATAGAGTTACGCTGGCAGATGTTCGTCTTTTCACTACACTGTTTCGCTTTGATGTGGCCTATTACGGTTTATTTAAGTGTAATCGTCGGAGAATTCGGGACTATAAGAATTTGGGAGTCTATCTTCGTGACCTGTATCAGCTTCCCGGAGTGGCTGATACCTGTAACCTAGATGCTGTGAAGCAAGATTACTATGGGAACCTGTTCCCTCTGAATCCAGGCGGCATCATCCCCTCTGGCCCTGATATGACAGGTCTTCTAGAACCACACGATCGCGAAAGTGTTGGCAAGGAGGATAACTTGCAAGATTAGAACTTTATACCAACCTTCTGCTGCTCATGAGTAAAACTTGTAACTCCAATTAGCGCAGTATTAATGATCAATTCCGTTTCCCCTAACGATTGATTTTCTTGTCCAAGTCAGAAGCACTTCTAAGCAATCGATCGCTTCGTCTCTTTCGTGATTATTAGGGCAAAACTGCAAAATAGTTTCTAGCATTTCTGTGCCTATCTGTTCAATAGCGCGGATATTCTTTAAATCATCTACGGTAGGCGATTGCCAATTGAGGATGCGATCGCGCAGAGCTTTTTCTTCGGTAGATAGTTTATCCATGTCCTTATCCTTATATTTTTACAAGGAACTTCACTCTATGAAATGCTGGAAAAGTGATAAGAAGTGGCTTAGTGTTCCCAATATTAATCGTGGAGAAACTGACTTCACATAATGAAAGAACTTACTTCACTAAATCTTCATAGGCCAATGAACTGCGGATTTTCATGCTTCTATTAGGGTAACTGGAGCTGCGCTTGTGCGTTAAAAAATTGACGAGCAACACCTTGAGTAACCAACACCGTTGTTATCAGGTTGGCGAAGGCAATCATAAACATGATTAAAATCTGGTAAGATGCGGCGTTTAACGGGTCAATGCCACTCAGGAGTTGACCGGTAATCATTCCCGGTAGTGTAACGACACCTACAATCATCATTTGATTGAGGGTAGGAATTAATCCAGCACGGATGGCATCTTTGCGATAGGCTTCCACTGCCTGTCGGCCTGTTGCACCCAAGCTTAGATGGGTTTCGATTTCCAGGCGACTGCTCTTAATAGTACTGACGAGTCGTTCCCCCGCGATCGCCGCTCCGTTCATGGCATTACCCAGTACAATACCCGCCAACGGAATTAAGTACTGTGGCTCATACCAAGTTTTGGGGTGAATAATCAACAAATTGGTATAACTCAATGTCAAAGCAGTACTGAAAAACATTGAACCGAACACCACCGGAATCAGCTGAGGAATCTTTTTCCCGATGCGATTGCGGGTCGTAATTGTGGCTATCATCAGCATCACCATTAAGACCCCTAGGACGCCCGGAACGGCTACTGGATCTTTTAAGTCAAAGATGATAGCCAGGATAGAACCGACAACCAACAACTGGACAACGGTTCTTCCGGTAGCGATCGCTAGTTGCAGTTCTAATCCCAGCTTTTGCCAGCTAGATAACCCAATTGCGATCGCCATCATACCCAATGCCCAGACTAAGTGGATCGGGGTAAGTTGAATTAAAGAATCTTCCACTCCAGAAAAGCTCACTCCCTTGCTTGACTAATCTCCAGAAGCTGGTCAAAAACTCTTGAAACAGCAGCAATTCCAGCTCCTAATCTCTCTCTAGACTATTCTGTCAGATTCTCACGGCATGACCAGTTATGGAGGCAGGGAGGGGGGGTATAAACGAAATTTCCCGTGTTCCCACTCCCCAGTCCCTTGAAACAAATTGAGGATTTTAGCATTCTGAGGGAATAAGGAATGGGGATGCCTGGATTCCCTTTTGCCGCAAAATTTGGTTTATTTAAGTAAAAATTCTAGGTGTAAGCGAGTGAGAAATATTCCCCCTATTGACCTGAAGCGGCAGTACCAAGCTATAGGTGAACAAGTGAGTGCTGCTGTTCAGGACGTTTTGACCTCTGGACGTTACATCGGCGGCCCAATGGTCGAAAGCTTTGAGCAGCAGTTTGCGGCTTACATGGGTGTGAGTGAAGGTATCGCATGTAACTCCGGCACTGACGCCCTTTATCTGGCGCTACGAGCGTTGCAGATTGGCTCAGGGGATGAGGTCATTACAACGCCCTTTACCTTTATTGCCACAGCCGAGGTGATTACCGCTGTCGGTGCCAAGCCAGTGTTTGTCGATATCGACGCCCAAACGTTCAATCTCGACGTAAATCAGCTAGCGGCTGCGATCACTGACAAAACGAAGGCGATTATACCGGTTCACCTGTTTGGGCAACCGATGAATATGACCGCCATTATGGACATAGCACAGGATTACGGACTCGCGGTCATTGAGGACTGTGCTCAGGCGACGGGTGCAGAATGGTCGGGACAAAAAGTAGGAAGCATTGGACATATTGGCTGCTTCAGTTTTTTCCCCACTAAGAATTTAGGCGCTTGTGGAGATGGTGGGGCAATCATCACTAACGATAAGAGCATTGCTGCCACCATTCGCCAGCTGCGAGAACATGGCATGGTCAGCCGTTATTACCATGAAGCTACTGGCATCAATAGTCGTTTGGATGCTCTACAAGCTGCCATCCTCCTCACCAAGCTGCCTTATCTGGATCGATGGAATGATGCACGCCGTGAATTAGCCGCTACCTATCAGCAGCTGTTACAGTCAATTCCTGGATTGGTGCTTCCCCAAGAGCAGCCAGAGAGCCGTTGTGTCTGGAATCAGTACACCATTCGTCTGACTCAAGACAGTAGCAGTGGACGCTTTAGGGACGAAGTGCGGAACCAGCTCCAGAAGTTAGGGGTTACTGCAATGGTTTATTATCCTTTGCCCTTGCACTTGCAGCCCGTCTACCTGAAGTTAGGCTACCAAATGGGTCAGTTGCCAGTGGCTGAGCAAATTTGCCATGAAGTGTTAGCTTTGCCAATCTTCCCAGAACTTTCCTTTGAGGAGCAGCAACAAGTTGTCTATAGCTTGAAGGATTGCTTGGTTCTAGAACGAGTTTAGCGATCGCTATTACGGATTGGTGCAATGAGGTAAGGGCTGCCCTAATGACAGCCCTGCTAGACGGTTGGATAGCTACAAGGAGCATTTCGACATAGTGCATTCCTTAATTCAGCAATGCCTAGCTTTTAGCCCCCTGCCTCTCTCCTAAACAGAGAAAGAATCCAAAATTGATAGTGCGGCTTAGACGTGAACCCTCTGAGGACTAACCGTCGCCAAGGCTTCAACCAGACTGCGGACAACAGCGACCATTGCGACTTCGTTATCCAACTGATTGATGGCGGAACCGACACCAACACCGCTCGCACCGGCAGCAATTGCCATCGGTACAGTCACGCTGGATAAGCCGGAGGCACACAGTACGGGTACCGAGACAGCACGGGAAATACTGTAAGCAGCGGCTAAGGTTGGTGCAGCTTTTTCAATTAAGCCCAGGGTTCCGGCTGAGCGCGGTGTACTGCTGGTTCCGCCTTCGGTTTGGATAATGTCGGCTCCCGCTTGTACCAAATCTTCAGCCAGTTGCACTTGCCGATCTAAGGTCAGAATGTGGGGAACGGTTACAGACAGGGTAACGTGAGGCAGGAGCGATCGCGTTTCACGAGTCAGCGCCAACACTTCTTCGGCCTCAAACCGCCGTCCCTGAGCGTAAAAGCTATCAAAGTTACCAATCTCGATCAGATCGGCTCCCGCTTCAACGGCGGCAACAAATCGCTCGGCCTCTACGGCAGATACACAAATTGGCAATTTTGTCAAATCGCGTACCAACCTGACCAAATCTGGATCAGCAGCGATATCCACGAACGTCGCACCGCCTCGCTCGGCGGCTTTTACCGTCGCGGCAACGCGTTGGGCGTCAAAGTTATTCAAGCCGCTAATTACTTTAAGGACTCGGCTCTGGTCGAATGCTTTCTCTAAGGTCGGATGCATAGTCATAGTTGCTCTTCGATAGCCTTATTATCAACGAAGTAGGGCAACATGATTCAACTGTTGATATCCAGATAGATGCTGACTCCCTTTGCTGATACGATGATTCTTTCTTAATACCTTCGTGAAGGGGAAGACTTTTTCTTAGACTAAACGCATACTGGAGATGTGTATCATCCTGCTCCTGAAGACGCATGAATTTTGCACCCGGAAACTTGTCCTCCTTTCACTCTGATGTGTTGCAGCAAACACAGTTAGGTCAGCTGTGTGGTCAACAACAGCTATTTCGCGATCGCTATGAAGTCCTACGGATGCTAGGTAGAGGGGGTTTTGGTGTTACCTTTCTAGCCAGAGATGTTGGATTGCCGGGTGAACCTTTGTGCGTAATCAAGCAATTGTGCCCAAAAGTCACGGATGCTTCAGCTTTAGAGAATGCTCAAACCCGCTTTGAGCGAGAGGCAAAAATTCTCGGCAAGTTGGGGAGTCACTCCCAAATACCGAGATTGCTCGATTACTTCGTTGCTGATGGGGAATTTTACCTGGTTCAGGAATATGTGCGTGGTTCGACTGTAGCAAGGCTTGTCAGACGTTCCGGTTGTTTTTCGGAAGAATGGGTCAAAAACTTCCTGCGCGAAATGCTGGTGTTATTGCAGTATGTCCACAAGCAGCAGGTGATTCATCGAGATATCAAGCCCCAAAATATTATTCGTTGTCAGGATGATGGGAGACTTGTTCTGATTGACTTTGGAGCCGTTAAAGAGCTAATGGCTCAGGCGGGAGAGACCAGTATGAAAGCACCAACCACCCATTTTATTGGCACAGTAGGATTTGCGCCGCCAGAGCAATTTTCCCTGCGACCTGTGTTTGCCAGCGACATTTATGCTCTTGGTATAACTTGCCTTTATTTATTGACCGGGAAAGCACCCTTGGATTTCGATAGCGATCGCCATACGGGTGAACTACTCTGGCAAAATTCCGTGCCGGTGAGTGAACCCTTTGCTAAGGTTTTGAGCAAAATGCTCAAAATTTCTCTAAGTGATCGCTATCAATCGGTTGGCTCAATTCTGCGAGTACTCGATCAAGACTCCCCTCAAGACAGCCTAGCTACGTGTCTGTTGACTCGCTACCAACCCGCTCCAGAGGCAGCGGCACGCAAAAATGATTACACGTCTCAAAACCATCACTCTCCCGCTGCTAAAGCTGCGATCGCCATTCGAGACTGGAAATACCGGATGCAAGCCAGACAGCAGCAGCGTCAAAAGGATAAAATTAACAACCTTTTAAGTGAAAATAATTCTCAGTAAAATCAGTCTTTACCTTATCCAGGCAATAATACTTGCCAGGATGCAAGATTTTTAATCATCAGGTTCCCTGCAAAAATAGTGGGATGGGCTTTCCGGCTCATCCCACTTAGGGTGATCTAAATTCTTATGAGGTAGGCATCCTGCAAATCTAAAATCTAATATCGCTCGTTAATTGCCTTGCAAAACTTATTTAGAATCTCTAGACTGACAAGCTAGCTCACTCTCGTTATCGAAAATATGAGTCATTTTGCCGATACAATCTTTAACGATTTCGACGATACCGCGAGATTTAATAAAACTATTAGCTAAGTCGTTCCATTGTCCGTTGTTCTGCCAATTCATAACAACATAGTTCTCGCCTCCAATATATTGTCCTCCGAAAAATTGAGCATTGTTGGGTTCGTAGGGAGTCCAATTGGTGTAAGTAACCTCTTCTCCACTAGCCCACCTCCAAACACCTTCAGTTTGTTGATCGGTCAATCCAATCCAAAAAAGTTCAGTGTTTCCAAAAACATCTAAGAGCCACTTTTGTTCCTCAGTATTGTTGATTGTGACTAGATTTCCACCCGCTGCAACAGCCTGTGCTTGAGCTTCAATCCAAGTTAATGGAGCATCAGTCAAAAAATATTCATTTCCGGTAGTCGGGTTAGTAAATGTAAAAGCTTGAGCTGCCGCTCCCACTCCCCAAGACATTAATACTGTTGCAACAGCTACTGATAAGTTTTGCCAGCGTTGGTTGGATTTCATAATACTCACTACCCAAAAAATAGAGCTGATTTTTCAATAAGAAATAAATAATAATTTCTGACCCTTTATCTGAGATTATTTTTTATTTCTAAGGTACAAAATATTGATATTATTCAATTTAATGACCTCTGAAATCAGTTCTAACTTCTTGTTAGTCTCTTTTCCTAGAGCGATATGCTTTTGTTGACCTAAAGTTTAACCTAAAGGCGGATTTGTAAAGTGATTTTGAATTTTACGAGGAACTCTCCTGCTAGAGATTTCGTCGGCTTGAACTATTATTGATGAGTTGATTTTTTCGTTATTAGTGAAAAATAGACATTGGGGTCGCTGTCAATCTTTTTATCTAGCTTTGCGACTACTCTCTCGACAACGCTACTGCTATCTGCTAATGCGCACACAACCTTGAGAACACAAAATCAGTCTGATGCTTTAAAATTCATCTCAATTAATGAGGAACTTCTGAAGATGGCAAAGATTTTCAGCCAAATGGTTATGAGCCCTTGATGTGTGAATTTATCCTAAACTGACGGTTCATATCCGCCATGCTGTACTAGATTTCCCAGAAAATGATAAAACAACAAGCACCTTTTAGTTGACAAAAATACTAAAAGGTGCATGTGGCTCATTCTTAAGACTTGATTGTGAAGAGATATAAGCTAGAGTTTAGCGCGATAGTCCATAAAAGACTGATAGTAATTATCTGCCCTGTGAAGGTGGCACTGGTCTGTAATTTGCTTCATTAAAGACCAGGAGAAACGACACTCATAAAGTTTGTCACCCCAATTTTCCTTGAGAGCGCTATGAGCCAGTCGCAAATTATAGGAAGGAATCGCGGTGGAAATGTGATGGGGGATGTGGACGTTGATGTCGTGGCAGAGAAATTCGACCCAACGGGGATAGGTACAATGGACGGTGCCAAAAAGCTGAGCTTGGGCCTCATTCCACTCACGAGTTGGGGTGAAAGGAATGTCAGGTGCTGTGTGGTGAACGATGGTGAAGGTACTCATCCAGAAGTGGTACACCATCCAAGGCATGAGCCAAAATTTGACGAATCCCCAGATACCCGTTGTAGCAATCAGTAGAGGAAATGCGATCGCCGCAAAACCGAGTGTAACCAACACCGAGAACTTGACTTGAGAGCGGCGTTTGCCCTGAAACTGATTCCACTTAAAGTGCATCAATGACCAATGGGCGATCGAACCAATCCACCAAAATCGACCCCGGATTATCTGGTAAAACCACTGCACCCAACCAGGACTGCTGGCATAAAACTCTGGTGTAAAGGGGTGCCATGCATTGTCTTCTTCCAGTTTATTGGTATGAGCGTGATGGTGATTGTGTAGCAGTCGCCAGCTGTGAAAGGGATAAATCAGCGGTAGAAAGGCCAAATGCCCGACAAGGTCATTCACCCAGCGCCGATTTGCAAAAGAGCGGTGCCCGCAATCATGACCAATTACAAAAAAACCGGTCAACGCTGTACCGGTAAAAATCCATAAAGGGGGTAAAAGAAACCAGGGCACCACCGCCAAACCCCAGTACCCCAAGCAGACCATTAAGACATTCACGAGTACCAAAGTCCAGGCTTTACGACGGTTCTTGGTAAAAACCTCTCGCGGTAAGGTGTGCAAAATGTCCTTTAATCGCAGGGAAGTAGCGGTCGCTAGGGATGCTGAGTTGGAGCCTGTTTCTTTAATTGCCGATATAGTCATGAAAAAATTGTTTTCTCCAGGGTCAGTGTTGGTAGAGGACGCATGTTTAATCACACCAAAATACCCGCCAGGATAAAAGACCTACTGGCAGGCAAAGCTTTTAATCTGCCCGATCTTCGAGTCAGAGACAAAAAGTGCTATTACACCCAGAGCGCTGCTGAGGGTGATAAACAGTTCTACTGACGACAAAATCTTCTATTTTATTATCCCTAATTCCCGTTGTCCGAGTTCACTGGTGAGCCTTGCCGTTGCTGCTTCAGGATTTGTAGCTGCTGCAATAGAGATTCAACTTCTGCTTGCAAATGCAGGTACTTGACTTGCTGGTCAGCCTGATACAGAGATTTCATCAATGCTAGCAGGCGGGGGTTTTCAGTTACGGCAGCCCTTGAAGTTCTCATGGCTTGAGAGTTACCAACCGGACGAGGGGAATCGATGAGACTAGATAAACGAGTTGACATCAGCCGTTAGGTAGTTATATTTGCTTACTCACACCAACGGACATTGTAGCTTGAATGTCAAGGTTAGTTAAGTTTAATGTGTCGATTTTCTGACTGGTTTCATAGCGATCGCACTCCATCATCGTTCATGTTTGCCTAGATTGCCGATTCATTAATAATAGTAGCGGCAACCCAGAATTGCGTGCCCCGTAAGGATTTGATGGCTTTTTCCGATAGCTTTGAGCCCCTACGGAAAATCGTCTTAACCTGATGATTAATGAACCGATGCTCTAGCCAATAGCAGCGCCCCTTAGTACCAGCGCGGGCGCTAGCCCTTCACCTTCCCTAAAAGCTTCTGTCACAGTAGTTCTCTGCATAATTAATAAAACTTATATTATTTATCATTATTACTTGTAGCTATTTCAAAAGGATGAATTTGCTGTAATGCCTATGCTCTGGCTAATATCAATGATTTTTAGCAACAGATTTGGCTAAAAAACTTGGAAACGAGTTTCCAAGTTTACAAAACTTAATTAATATTCTTAATATAGGTATACAAATTACTCATCTCTACTTTTTCTGGAAATAACAATAATGAATACTACCGATCGCCTCACAGCTTACCTAGCAGCTGTGTTGAAACCTCATGTGTCCGCCAATTCGTGGTCTCAGGTGAGCTGGACGGTTCTCCGAGTCGTTGCTGGATTAGTAATGATTCACAACGGTTTGGATAAGTTGTCCAATATTGAGAGCTTTGCCGAGGCTTATGTCTCTGTCATCGGCTTGCCCTTTCCCATTTTCTTCAGCTACTGCGCGGCTTCTGCTGAGTTGATGGGCGCACCGTTGCTGGCATTGGGTCTTCTGACTCGTCCTGCGGCTGCGGCATTGCTATCGACGATGCTAGTGGCGATGTATCATCACATTCTGGTCGCTGGTTTCAGCATTCCTTACTTGGAACTGTCCATGCTTTATGCAGCCTGCTTCCAGTTATTCTTGGTGTATGGTGGCGGACAGTATTCCGTTGATGCTGTCCTGGCTAACCAGTTGAATACTAGGGTAACTGCGGGTGTGCTCAACTCTATTACTCAGAAACGGGAACAGCAAGTTGAGTCCTTAGAAACCTCTTACCAATCGTCAGATTCAAATAAACAAGGAATTTCAGCCACCAAGTAAAGCACTTGGTCGTCGCGATCGCTCATTTTTTAGCTTGGTGAGTCAATTTGGGTGTACTTGTTAGAGGGCAGTAGCTTTCTCAAGATACACCCAAACCCTATAAGTAAGTTTTCTACTATGAGCAAACGTTCCTATATCCGCTCAAGCCTTGATTTTGCTGAAATCAAGGGGAAACGTGACAATCGAACTATTATTATTCAAAACTGTAATTTTTTTAGCCAACCTGAGTCTGGCAACGGGTTCTGCGATCGCTAAACCGGCGTCCACAATTGCAGCAACAGCCTCTGGATTAGGGCAGCGAATATACAAAACACCCCAACGTCGGAAGACTTTGCAAATGCGTAGAGCTTCAAGCTGCCGGAGTTCTTTAGGTTCCTCCCGGTAGAAGTCCAATATCAATTGAGCTAGTTGGCAAATGCGTTTCATAATTGTCAATCCTTACAGTGATTTCTTCCGAGCAAAATGAGCTGCCAACCCAACAAATAAGCTTCAGTCCTCCCAGAGTCAGGCAAGCTACAGAGAAATATTGCTGTAAGCATTACTCAAGTTAACTGAACTACTGTCTCAGTTAACTTTCGCTGGAGCTGAAGCTATCTGGTTCTACTAAATCCATTGAAGCGTGAATTCCCTGGGTGAGCGTTGGGGTGAAAAAACATTTAATAACCGCTCCATGAGGGCAAATCCTCGTAAAGAGTGCATAATCTTGTTGTGCTCAGCTTTTGAAAGATTTCGACCTCATTTTTTTAGTAACGCTTTCTTATAAGTTCTTTAAAAAACTAGACAAAAACCTGTGTTCACAGTGTCGGAATCACCCAAGGCAGGCGTGTGATAGAAAAGTCAACTAGTATAAGAGCTGAGCTTCTGGACTCTTGTTAAGTACTCTAACAAGGCTCAAGCTAAGACTGTTAAACGTATCGGGAGAAGTAAGTGACCGTGTTGCAATATTCGGGCGATGGGCAGTATGAGGGGTTAGAAGAAATTGTCGCGATCGCCCGTTCTGTGGGTTGGGGTGCTGCTGACATCCTACGTTCCTTTTATCGCGGTCATGCCAATGACAGCAATTTAGACATCCAAGAAAAAAAAGATGGTCCCGTTACAGCGGCTGATGTGGCGGCAAATCACTACATCCTGGAAAAACTCCATGCAGTTTTTGGTACAGAAAATTTCGGCTATCTGAGCGAGGAAACCTATAAATCCCTGTCGGAGCAATCCAGAGAGTCCCTAGTACATACTCCTTGGGTATGGATCATTGACCCATTGGATGGAACGCGAGACTTTATTGATAAGACGGGTGAATATGCCGTTCACATTGCCCTAGTTTATCAAGGAAGACCCGTAGTAGCTGTGGTCGCATGGCCTGAAGCCCAGAAGCTGTATTACGCTACCCTTGGCGGCGGCACTTTTGTGGAAACACAGGATGGTGTTACTACACCTGTGCAGGTATCACAACGTGAGGCGATGCCGAAGGCGGTTAACGAAGCGACCATCGCAGATTTGTCGGTGGTCGTCAGTCGCACCCACCGAGACGAACGGTTCAATCAATTATTGAGCCAGTTGTCCTTCAAAGCAAAGCACTACGTTGGTAGCGTAGGTTGTAAGATTGTCACCATCATTGAACAGCGGGCAGATGTTTATATTTCTCTCTCCGGAAAGTCTGCTCCTAAAGACTGGGATATGGCTGCTCCAGAATTAATTCTCACCGAAGCGGGGGGACAATTTACCCATTTTGATGGCACACCCTTAATGTATAACCAGGGAGATGTCAATCAGTGGGGTGGCTTAATGGCCAGTAATGGCACCTGTCACCAGGAGTTGTGTACTAAAGCTTCCCAATTTTTGGCAAAGATAGATGAGTGATTAAGTTTTTATTACAGGGCTGACCTCATATAAATAGTATTTCTCGTTAAAAATCAAACTTTTAGTGAACTTTGATAAGGTCGATACTCTTAAGTCAGCCCTTGCTATTTTGAGTTCATGGTTCAGGATGAGGAGAATAGTTGTAGGATTTTGTTGAAGGAGTTGGCTAACTTGCTCTAAGACAGCAGTAGCATCAACTTCTTTCCTTTGACTATTGAATAGCACAAAGCTGCCCAGACTCTGACGTTCTGGGTAATAAATTTTTCTATTTAAATAACCACATAAGGGAGAGATAGTAGCATCGCGGCTCCCAATGATAAACATTTGCTCTAGATGTTGGCTTTGAATATATGTGGCAGCTGCTCGGCTAGCCGAGTAGGGAACTACTAAATCTCGACCAAAGGCAACCAACCCAGCTGCTAACTGGGCAAAGAGAATTAGTATAAGAAAGGCTGTTTTATACTTTTGGACAAACTTGAGCCAAGTTGTACCGATATTTTGTAAAACTCTTACTCTACTGGTAAAGGGTTGAAGCAAAAGATTGGATTTTGGATAATAACTGGCAATCCATAAGGAGGCAATTAATACAATATATAGGTGTCCGTAATGTCTGGCTGAACCCAGAAATTTAACGTAGGTAAATAGGACAATTTTTGAAGTAGCAACTATATAAATGAAGCAGGCGATCGGCTTACGAATTAATAGAGTTGAGGCAAAAAGAAAGAACACTAGAGCCAAGGCCGCAAACAGAAATACTTCTACACTTGAATCACCGGGAATAAGAATGACAATGTAACTATTCCAAATCCTGATGAGTGCTTTGGCTAAATGCCTAATGTCAAAGTGTAACGTCCATCCCGCTAGTCCACCCTGTAAAGTACTGTCGCTAGGAGGAACGAGTTGTGCCAGGGAGATAGCAATACCCAGCAAAAAGACAGTTAAGCTACAGACTAAATCAGTGCGGCTAGCTAGGGTTGCGATCGCTAATTGTTTTCGTAAGCTGTACTCTAAGATTAGCCCTAATCCCAGAGCTATAGAAATAAAGAGGCAATAGGCATTGGAGTTAGCGAGAAGAAACAAGAGTACTGATAGTATAAGATAACTTTTTTGCCTGGTATTATATAAGGCACAAAAAGCAAAAATTATCAGTAGGCCAATAGCATAATTTCTACTAATAATGAGATATTCATAAAATGGCAGGTATCCGAAAGTAAATAAGATTTTCTGCAATTGAGTGAAGCTAGAATATTTCAAGAATATATAAATAGATCCACTAGCTATCATTAAGTGAATAATTTGCATAGCTAATGGATTATGAGTAAATTGATTAAGTAGATAAAGGCAGATGTACCATAGTCCTGGATGTCCTTCGTATTTGATATTCCGGAATAGCTCAGCGAGGGAGTTACTATCTCTAGCAACCAACCAGGGATTCAGTTCATCACGCCACATTGCATGATTAAGAATTCCTGCCAAACCTAAACAAAGAAATATTAAAAATATTGATTCAGAAGAAGTAATATATTTTTTTAAAAAAGTAATCGAGTTATTGGTTGTTGGTTGAATTGATTTCATTCCGTTATTGTAGATAGTGAGACAGTGCAGACTTCCCCATAAACTGGAAATCGGAAGCATGTCACCTTTAGAAGTTGGGTTGAGGTGCCTTCCCTCAACTCTCTAGCTGGCTTTTTGGGTTTCACTTACGCTCAACCCAACCTACTTGAGTGCTGTTTGCTGGCACTGACATGCTTCCTGAAAATGTAGCTTTCCTTGGAACACAAAAACACAGAAGTTTGCTCTCCACGTAGCAAACTCTCTGCTGTGATATTTAGGTTTATAGAAGCTTAGCAGAGAACTTTCCAAACTAAAAATATGAGAGTGATATCGAGTTGTATTTAAACGTATCACTCTCTCTTTCTCTTTCTCTTTCTCTTCCTCTTACCTTATCGTCCTCTGTGACTCTGTGGCTTGTTAAATTTTACATTAGACTGCAACCCAGTATGAGGCGCTTCAGGCAATCGCAGCCTAGAAAGGAACGCTACCACCGATGCCGAGCATCAGGAAACAATGAGGGGTAATTGACTTATGCTCGCAGCTTACCTGTATTGTCCCTGCAATATCTGCTCCTGCTGTTTCAGAGGGTTCACATTCGGATACAAAGACTCAGAGCATCTGAAGACAAACCAGGCAATTACGCTCATGACTAGCATTTCACCCCCATCTTCCACAAGGACTAGGAGAGGTTCCATAGAGGAAAACCTTAGCATACTATGAAGCAGATCTACTGCAATCCCCAATGCAGCGAGAGCAAAAAGCATTATAATCAAATACTTGGATGTCTCCCTGGAAATGCGGCTACCAAAACGATAGGCGATCGCAAGGAAGAACAAGAAAAATAAACCTACACATGCCGACACAATAACTTCGCCAAAATCTACCGCCCGCAAGTTGAACACAGGCAGTAAACGGAGTCTTTCGCTTGCGATTTCACCTAAATTTTCGTGGATAGCGAAAAAATCATCCAGTAACACGTAAAAGAACAGCAGAGACCAACCCAGATACAGAAGAGACCGCTGTTTTATAGCCAAGATACCCAACAACAGAAAAATCCAATACTCTTTTATATATTGAAATATTTCTGCATATCCTCGATCTTCCTGGATAGAGAAATATTTATTGGAAACGAAGTCAGTGTTCAGGTATAAAAGATGAAGAATAATAAAAACTAAATCTGTAGCTAAAAATAAATAAAGCAATCGACTTGAGCTGTCTTTTATATCAAGTTTCACTGGCATGATTCTTTGATTGTTTTTCTGGTATCGAGAAATAGACCAGATTACCTAAGTAAGTGGACATTTAGCAAACTGAAAATGATTTACCTTCAAACTCTAATCGAAGGCAGCCAATTAATGTTTCTCTGGCTATTGGGAAATTTCTACGTGAGTTATTAATAAATGATTGAAAATAGATTAATTGAAAGTTAAGAGAAAGTTAATCTAACTTTAGATACATTTCCTGAAAGCTTTCTATACACGGGAGCCGAGAAGAGTGGAAAAGACCTTTCACCCCTTTTTTTACTTCGAGTAGAGAAAAATGCAAAGCATTCGTGTATAGGGCTTTTGCCCTTCTCCCCGAAATTGGTGGCACGAATGCTTTGCCCCTACAAATTGGCTGTTTGGGAATATTCTCTGATCAAAGTAACAAAAGAGGGTTCATACCAAGTTGCGTTCATACATAGTACTTTCTCGGCCCCTGATCATCCTTGCCTTGTCTCTCTATCTCCTATCTTTGACTGCAACTTAGTACCACTAAAGTTTCCGAACCCCCTGTCCCCTATTTAAAGGCGTAAGCTTTTCTTAGAAGCGCTCGGCAATCACAGCATAGAAAGGATCGCCACC
>NZ_DATNPA010000530.1:0-6574 GCF_036703385.1 Allocoleopsis sp.
CATAAAATTAGCAATCTCTCCGGAATTCAGGTTAAACTGCTGAAAACTGTGAAAGAGATTTGACCCCGAGCTTGTTCCACCTTGGATATCCAATTGGTTAGGTTGGTTAGCATTAGGCGCAACCAGTGTGCCTGTTCCGTCTGAAGCAGGGGTGATAGATTGAGCGATCGCTAGCTGGGGAGCGATCGCTTCAAAGAAAGAAAGGATAGTCAGTAACCAAACTAAATTTCTTTGAGAAGAAGCTAAGCATCTCCAGTACGCGCAGAAACGTGACAGAGGCTGTGCTCCTACCCCTCTGATTGATTCTTTATTCGTCATAGCAAATTAAAAGGATTAGAGAATCGTTCGACTCATTCAAGTAACGGCTTTAATCCTTGAAGGAATTAAATTTTTGCTACTTATCTGTACTATCTATCTGCCTTATTTTCAATTTTTACGCATGAGTTTTAGGTTTATTTATTTCATGAATTCACGCTTTTATGCCTATTTATTTACATCTATAAGCACATAAATCTGATTCATTGCTGAACGATTAAAGAGATTAAATCTCGATCAAAAGTCAACAATGAACAATCAAAAAATATTGGAAGCACCCCTTATATTGAAATTGCAGCTGCAATCCATCCACAACAGCTGCCCTATCTAAGCGGATAGGTTAAAAAACTCAATTCCGAAAATAAGTCTTGGTTAATCAGTTTTGCGGCTCGAACTTCACCTTTCAAAAATGGTCAATTTCTAAATATTTCAAAGACCAAATGAGAAGCCATAAGCTGTTTAACAAGCATAGCCTGGATGGGTAAGATGACCATCCTACCCGAAATTTACTACTTCTTCAGTTGCCAGTTAAATGTGCAACAGCTTATTTAAAATCAGCCGCACAGCTACACCCTGACACAGATGATTTGTACGGAAAAAACGCTTATTTTAACCGTCTAACTCTCTGTTTACCGTCAGTCTACATTCATGCTAATGGGTTATTGGAAATGCACCCAATATTTGTGTACTTGTATGACAATTGCTGACTATGCTTTAAGCTTTGTAAAGATGCACTTAAGTTGCTTTATCGAGAAATCCTGATGACACCTCTGCGAATATTACTAAACATGCTTTAATTTGTCAATCATGTTTTTACGATATTCTCAGAGGTTGGCGTTAGCAGGTTGAAAGCCGATGGTTAAGAATATTTGTTTTAATGTTCGTCAACGAGACCTTATGGGTGCCTCACTTGAATTACTCTTTCGTCAAACTGAACCTGCTAGCGTCTGTATCATCTAAATAAAAAACCGAGAGCGGAAATCGCTCTCGGACAGTCATCAGGGTGCATCTATCTGTTACTGTCTTCGGACTATATCTCTCGGCATCAGGAAAAATTGGAATTATAAGTATGGCAGCAACTCTACTTTTCAAGTGCATTCCTAGGTTATTTACTACTATAGTTTTATATAGTTTTTAAGTTGCATCGCTTCTGCCTTCTCCCTCGTCTAGCTGCAAAGAATTTAGGTATGAAACGAACTCTTGTTTGCTACACTCTCAGCTTGGGAGTAGGGATTTGGATAATTCTCTACACTCTCTTTCCGTCCTCAAAAGATCAGGATGATGCTTTCAAACAGGGGCGTGCCGCTACGTCTTATTTAAAAGAAGTTTCCACTCTACCTTGTCTGTTACTATCCTCATCTCCCAACTGGTTCCAAAATGACTATAAGCCTATGTCTGACCAGGAGCGGTTTAGAGAGCCAGTGCGACCCAAGAAAGCAGCGATATCCTTTCAAAGTTGCTCTGTACAGAATTTAGGTGTTGATGAGCAGCTTTGGGGTGAGTTGGGTCAGTCTGGAGACAAGCAGGCGCTTTTAGGAGCGATCGCTCAAAGTCTAGGTTACTTGCAAAGCGAGGGGGCAGCCGCCGCTTACCAGAGGTATCGGGTTGCTGAAGTGACTCGCGAAAGAGTTTATCGCAGCCTTTTACGCTTTCGGCAGCTTGTGCTTTGGTCACGTTCACCTTCACAACTGGAGGCAGCGGTAAAGCGGGAATTTGTTTTTTACCAGTCCGTTGGTAAAGACGGTTTGGGGAATGTATTGTTCACTGCCTATTATGAGCCGGTTTATGCCGCTAGTCGTGTGCCAACTCCGGAGTATCGCTATCCTCTCTATCGACGCCCCTCCAATTTAGAGGATTGGCCTAAACCTCATCCTACTCGCGAACAACTAGAAGGGAACGATGGGTTGCAAGGGTCAAAGGGGAAATTGCGGGGATTGGAATTATTTTGGTTGCGCGATCGCTTGCAAGCTTACATGATTCACATCCAAGGTTCTGCCCGATTTGTTCTACCGGATGGCAAACAAACAACAGTAGGCTATGCAGGACATACGGCTTACAACTATACCAGCATCGGGCGATCGCTAGCGGATGATGGCAAATTACCTCTAGAAGGTATGACGATGCCGAAAATCCTTCAGTACTTTAAGGAACATCCCGCCGATCTGAATATTTACATCCCACGCGACCAAAGCTTTGTTTTCTTCCAGGAAAATCATGGTGAACCTGCAACGGGTAGTATTAGCGTCCCTCTAACCGCATCGCGTTCCATTGCCACTGATAAGTCTTTGATGCCACCCGGAGCACTAGCACTAATTCGCGCCCCTTTCCCGTTTAAAAACACTAAGGGAGAAATGGAGTTTCGTAGCGTCAGCCGCTATGTGCTCGACCAAGATACAGGCGGTGCAATTAAAGGGCCAGGTCGTGTAGATTACTTTCTGGGAACAGGAGATGAGGCAGGCGATCGCGCTGGAGTAACAGCGGCTGATGGACAATTGTATTATTTACTCCTGAAGAAATAAGCAATCTGTGGTCTTATCTCATGGAATCTTTGTTGTTACTTCTTACAATCCCGCAAACCATTCATAACCCTGATCTTCCCAATAACCTCTACGGGGAAACAAATGACTAACGAGAGTAATACGAGTAACCCACTTACTCTGCTTGTAACCCAGTTTGATCGGAGAAGCCAAACGCAGAGGTGCACCGTTATCAATACTTAACGGCTGACTGTTTTTCTGATACGCCATCAATGTTTGGGGATGCAAAGCCGAAGCAATATCCCAACTTTCGTAGTACCCATCCGCTGACTGAAAGTAAATATATTTGACATTCGCCTTGGGTTGGGCAAGGGTAACCAATTCCCGTAATCGTATCCCACCCCACTGAACGATCGCAGCCCAACCCTCAACACAAACATGACGAATTGTCATGGAAGTCAAAGGCATTTGCTGGATTTGTTCCATGTTCAGGCTAATTGGGTTATTCACCTCACCGTCAATCATCAGATGAAACGTATTCACATCAATCTTCGGCGTAAAGTCAAAGGTATTAACGATTAGGGCATCTGGCTCGATCGCACTAATAGGAAATTCAGGAAGCAGTTTTTGAGAATTCAGCAACAAAGCTTCAACGCTTTGATTAAGGGGTTCAACAGTTTTACCCACTAAATCTTCAAACAGAGGTGACGCACAACCCCCCAAAAGCAGACCCATGCTAGAGAGTCCAGATAACTGAAGAAATTGACGGCGTGAAAAGCGACGGCGAGGGACTTGAATGAGACTCATAGTAGATTTCTACCAAAACATGGACTCTAGAAGGCGTTGTCCCCCCACCTTAAGACCCAGTAAGGAGTGAATAATAGCAAAGATAACGACGATTGGCACTGACGTAAAATGGACGATTCTCAGTGCCTGCCAACTCCCGAAAAAGTCAACAATCCAGTGCAACTGAGCGGGTTTATACATTCCAATTCCACTAAATATAGCAAGCAGCAAAATTGGAATAATTGCAGTGTAAGCCAATCGATGCCAAGCGTAAGCGAGGCGTTTTGAATTGTGACTCTTTCGCAGCGCTTTAAGGTCATTAGACCCTAAAAATCGATACTTCCAACGTCGGGTGATAACAATGTAGAAACCGTACCAAAGCAAATTTAGCGAGAAGAGCCACATCGCCGCAAAATGCCAGTGCCGACCACCCGCTAGCCAACCTCCTAACAAAAATATCGGTGGAAAATGCCAGCCTGCACGTCCACCAAACACGGGGTTGGCGTTGTAAATTTGGAGTCCACTGCTAATCATCAAACAGAGGCTAATCAGATTCACCCAGTGAAAGATTTTTGCCAAAATTGCTTGATTCCGCCAAGGTCGAAATTGAGAAGCTTGAGAGGAAACAGATGAATCCATAGTGATTGATGAGTGAGAAGGCTAACTCGCAATACCAAGCCTTCGGAGTGAGTTTTTAGCAATGATTCATGATTTTGTGCGCCGTAGAACGCCATCTAAAAGCCATCTAAAGACCGTGCGTTAAAATTCGTTAACGCACCCTATAGATTCTATAGATTAAAGATTCCTGAATCAAGCTGTTCTCACACCATTTTATAGAATATAGAAGTTCTCAAATGAGTGGAGTACAGTCATCTATCCCCTGACTCCTGACTCCTGACTCCTGACTTCCTCGCGCTAGGTGTACTCCATGCAACTGAGAACCGCTATATTTGTCAAAAAATAGGATTAAGTTTAGTTACTTGAGCATGACTCCCCCTCTTCCATCGAAAAAAGGGGGATGAAAATTTTTTTGCTGATTAAATAGGCGATCGCATAGCTGAGTCCGAAACAAGCATCAGCAAAAAGCTCAATTGAGATACGTTGCCCAAGGTTCTTAGCCTAGGCATCAAACACACATGATTACATGATGATGTTCAACAGCATGAGCAATTAAACAGCTGTGTTGGAGGCTGATATCGGACTCAGTTAGCTAGATGAGACTAGGGCTTGGTCTTGCTCTCTTCCTTGGTTTTGTCCCCAGCCTTAGCGTCACCAGTCTTGGTTTTTTCGCCGCTCTTCATAGCGTCACCAGTCTTGGTTTTTTCGCCAGTCTTCATGGTGTCACCACTTTTGGTTTTGTCCTCAGTCTTCATGGTGTCACCACTCTTGGTTTTGTCCTCAGTCTTCATGGTGTCACCACTCTTGGTGGTATCGCTTTTGTCGGTAGCAGCACCCGCCGCAGGGGAGGTTTCAGCCGCAGGAGCTGCGGGAGAGCTAGCACTATCAGGAGTCGTTGTTGAATCCTTACTACAGGCAGACAAACTTGTGGTTAGAGCCAAACCAGCGATGACGCAAAGTACTTTCCAGTTCATATTCCTCATTCCAACATTTAGAGATTCTTGTTCAGCACCGTCACCAGCGAAGGGCTGATGCGGGTTCTTCTTTTAGTACGGATTAGCCGCTGTTTTGGATTGCAAATTTCCCGAACTGACTCATCGTCAGGCGAAAACTCAAAAAACATACATCCAATCTGCGCTCTGAACCGTATCTAAGTAGAATAAGATCCGGTTTTTCTTAGAGATGCGCTTGTTGCCATGAGTGAAATCTACTCGAAAATTATGGGTTCAGGTCGGTTCTACGAGAAACTGATAGATCTTAAAGGTGCTGTACCCAAACAGAACTGCCATGAGCTTCAGAGTGATGAGGAGTTGGTTCAAGCGTTGGTGGCAGGAGAGTCTTCTGCCTTGGGCATTCTCTATGACCGTTATGCCAGCCTTGTCTACCGATTAGCCCTGAGAATCTTGGCAAATCCTCAAGAGGCAGAAGATTTGACCCAAGAGATTTTTCTCAATTTCTGGCGTAGTGGCTCTTACAACCCGTCTCGTGGCTCTTTGAGCAGCTTCTTGACCACTCTGACTCGCTCACGGGCGATTGATAAACTTCGCTCCCGTGGCACCAACTTGAAATTTATCCAGCGATGGAGTCAGATGATGGTAAGTGAAACATCTCCTCCCACGCCATTCGAGTCGGCTTCGTTAAGTCAGCGATCGCACCATGTCCGCAATGCCTTATCTCAACTGCCCGAGAAGCAGCGGCAAGTGTTAGAAATGGCTTACTATGACGGTCTCAGCCAATCTGAAATTTCGGCTCAATTGGGGATACCCCTGGGAACAATCAAAACTTGGTCTCGCCAAGGTCTATTGAACTTGAGAAAAAACTTACGAGACTTTATTGAATAAGTTGCACTTATGACTGGGCCTCTACTTCCGGAACGATTAGAAGAATTGATGGCAGGTTACGTCCTCGGCAATCTCAGTTCTGAAGAAGCTGAGGAGTTAAATCAACTGTTGACAGAACATCCTGAACTAGCGACTGAAGTGCAGCAACTGCAAGAAGTCCTAGAAGCATTGCCTTATGCTTTACCTGAAGTAGAGCCGCCCCCACAGCTGCGTGAGGCGATTCTTAATACGACCTCGACGGATAATAGCGCCGCGTTGAGCACTCTTAACCCAAGACGTCGCCGAAGACTCAGTACATCCCCTCTGTTCTGGAGTCGTGTTATCGGCAGCGCTGCGGTTCTACTCGTTTTAGCTCTTGGTCTAGATAACTACCAGATTAGGCTAAAGTTCACGACAATGCAGGCCAAGGTTGCTCGGCAAAAAGATGTGATTGCCATGCTGCAAAAGCCTGACACCCACGTAGTTCCGCTCAAAGGCATGGCTCAGGCTTCTGCGGCTACTGGAAGTATGCTCATGACACCGAGTGAATCCCAAGCT
>NZ_DATNPA010000531.1:0-3161 GCF_036703385.1 Allocoleopsis sp.
TTGTGACACACGAGCAGGGCACGTAAGCACCAACACGCAGATTCTACCAATACCCTATTCGCTTCATTAACTACATCTAGCTATTGGGGGAATTTTGCCTGAGTCCTTACACCAGTTTCAACAGTGGTTTGCATTTAGGCAGTGCATCCTAACTCGATCCAACTCTGACTTGCAAATAAGGCAGAAGATAGAGGGCAGAAGGAATAAAAATTTTCATGCGCTCTGGTGTAGGCAGTTCATGAGGGCTATTTAAATGCAGTGATGAACGCTAACGACTAGATACTTGATGAAAACTACCCATCAGCGAACTCCACAGCAACCTGCGATAAGGAATTAACCAGTAAATCGGCCACAATAAACCGCCATGTCTTTGGGCAAAAACCTTCCACTCTCCTAGTGAGTAGAGGATTTCTTTTTGAACGGATAAGCCCTTCGGTTGAGCCATTTGTTGCAGTTGCTCGCTTGGAGATACAGAAAAATTATCCTTACGATCGGATTGGTCGTTTGAAGCGCAAGTTCCTACATATCCTGGAGCTATCCAAACCGTACATCCTTGTTGCCTAGCTCGCAAACCGTAGTCCCAGTCTCCGATATAGTGTGAGAAAGCTGAGTCTAGGTTGCCTACAACTTGAGCGACTTCTCTAGGAATCAGAACGCAATTACCGTTAACCGTGTCGCACTGCTGAACTTGTTCGCTCGGTTCTACAAGGTCAAATTTGAGAGGTCGCCAGCGACTCCTACGCACTACCCCTCCGTAAGTTAAAGCTCCTGTCGTGGGATCGCAAGTCGATCCAGAAATAATTGCTCGATGCTCTCCCTGTTGTATCAAACTTTGGTACGTTGCCAAAAGCTGGCTCAGGGCATTCGGGTAAAGGAGTGTGTCATCGTTGAGCCAAAGATAGTAGTCGTAATCGTACTGAAGGGCTTCAGCAAAGGCTTGCCGCATGCCTCCATTCCAAAATAGATTGCCATTGCCCTGAATAATTTTAACTTGGGGATAGGATTGCTTCACCGCCTCTGCCGTACCGTCCGTGCTGCCGTCATCCACTAGATAAACGTCGATCGCAATTTCGCTTTGGTGTTCCTGAGCAAACAAAGCTGATAGACTTGCTAAGGTTTTCGTACAGCGGTTATGGCAAGTGAGCAGTCCTGCTAAGCGATCGCGATTCATGAGTTTAAAATGGTTAGCTCGGGTCGCAAAACGTTAAAGTATTCATCAGAGACAGTAAGCTACAACTCGCACGTACTAGAGCAAACATCTCCTTAAGCTGGACTAGATTGAGATGATTGAGAAACGGCCTCACTCAACAGCACTCTCCGACTTTTCTCACTAAACAGTTCGTGTTGAGCGCTACACAAACGGACAGTCGTACCTAATCGCCTCGATAAAATCTTATCGCAACTCGTAAAACACCTGACTAAATCCTCCCCAATCCCAAGTCACCAGCGTTGAAACTAGGATAAGCACTTATGGAAGATTTTGGCATTATCGTTGCCTGCTGTTATCAGGATTACTTATTTGCTAAAGGCTGCTGCGCGAGTATCAGGCATTTCTTAGGCGATGTTCCAATTTGCCTGATTGTTGATGGTACTTTTTCGGTTCACTCTTTAGAACAAGCCTACAATGTGCGCGTAATCAATCACCATAGTATTCAGAATGACGTTCTGGGTCAGCGCAGCTTTGGGTGGGGCAAGACAAAGATGATTGCTTTCTGGGAAAGCCCTTGGCAGCATTTTCTCGTTTTAGATGCCGATACCAATGTCTGGGGAAACATCCTTAAATATGCTGACTTCAATAAGTTTGATGTAATTATCGATAAACCCCTCTATAAACACCCCGATCGCTTTGTTTCGGAGTTCTTTTTTGAGACTTCAGGGATCGAACAGCATTTCCCCAACTTTAATTGGCGGGCGCATCAAAGCGATTATTTCTGCACGGGGACGTTTTTTGGGACAAAAGGTATTTTTAGCTTAGATGAGTACATAGATATCTTAGATTTTACAGAAAATCATCCAGGTCTCTTTAAATATGGCGAGATGGGATTCTTGAATTTCATGCTCTTCCGGGCAGCTGACGACGGGAGAATTCGTCTAGGACAAGCTCATATGCAACTGATTGTTCCAGATTTTGAGCAGGAGGAACTAAAAAAACGCTTTCCGGTAGAGAAAACGGGGCCAGCCATGTTGGATCGAGAGGCAATAGTCATCCATTGGTGTAAAGTCAAGCCTCTGTTGTCAGCCACTCAAGCCCACTCAGCGCCAATGAGTTTTTGTCGGCGACAGTTTCTCGAAAAAGAGCGAGGACTGACGGGAGTCTTAGCTGACTTTTGGCTGGCGTTGGAAGATTATTACAGTGTTCTGAATGTCTACAAAAACAAATTAATTCGTCGTTTTTCCCGCTATCGGAAGAAGTTGCTTTCCGGCATATAGCCGCTAGTCAGAAGAAAGACACTTGGCGTGTTAGCTGATAACCTAGCGATCGCAAACTAAGTTTTCAACCTAATGTCAGCAATTCCACAAACCGATTAAATATCGCGCCTGAAAGGGTTTTCTCTATCTTAGGTAACACTCTTGTGGTGTGGTGTCCGCTTGAGGTCGAGCGTAATCTTGACTTAAATCCTGATGAATTTGCTAACCTTAATTTTTAATAGCAGATAAGCATTATTTTTCTTGTAAGTTCTATGGCTCTGCCGGAAACTACCGCCTACGTCAGGATTACACAGCACTCCTGGCAACAGGGCAAAATTGAAGGGGAAGTCCAAGCAGCAGAATATGAGTGGCAATTTCAGTGGTGTTTCCGGGGGGGACAGTTATCGGTTAAACCATCTCTGGGACGCGCTCTGATTCAGGAGCCGCTGAGTCGATTTTTAGAGCAGTGCGATTATCAGTTGGAGCCCGGAGGAGACTACGCATTTAAAATCCGGGCTGAACTTTGAGGCTTTGCCGCTCATCAGTGAGCAGTGGCCAGTTATCAGTGAACAGTGGCCAGTGAGCAGTGAGCAGTGGCCAGTGAGCAGTGAGCAGTGGCCAGTGACCAGTTATCAGTGGTAGAGACAAGGGCATTCGCGTCTGTACAGTAGAGAGTGGGAGGAAGGAGACCCCGGCAAGGGTGGTAGGTACTCTTCTTGGGGTCTAAATCCCCCGACAAGTCCCTGCTCACT
>NZ_DATNPA010000532.1:0-13416 GCF_036703385.1 Allocoleopsis sp.
TAAATAATCTCTAGGTGTCTAGGCAACAGGCGTTCAAACAGGCTAACAGGCCAGCGCTCCAGAGCCTCTGCCAGTAGGGTATGGTTCGTGTAGGCGAAGGTATTTCTGGTGATGTACCAGGCTCGGTTCCAACCCAATTGATACCGATCTACCAGCAGCCGCATTAACTCAGCAACACCAATAGAGGGGTGAGTGTCATTCAGTTGGATGGCAACCTTCTCGTGGAATTGGTCAAAATTCTGGTGCTTTCGGCGATAAGTCTTGATGATGTCCTGCAACGAACAGCTAACGAAGAAATACTGCTGCTCCAGCCGCAGTTGTTTCCCTTGGGATGTGTTGTCGTTGGGATAGAGAACCTTGGAAATATTCTCGGAGAATATCTTGGTGGTTACAGAACCAACATAGTCACCGCTATCGAAAACCTTGAAGTCGAATTCTTCAGAAGCACCCGCACGCCAGAGGCGCAGGGCGTTGACTGTATTGTTGTTGTACCCAGGCACTGGCGTATCGTAGGGTGTTCCTACAACCTTTCGCTCTGGAATCCAACGCACTCGATAATTGCCGTCCCCATTCTGGTAGGTTTCTGTGTACCCTCCGTAGAGTACCTCAACGGTTAATTCTGGGCGTCGAATTTCCCAGGGGTTGCCGAAACGGAGCCACTTGTCTGGGTATTCGACTTGAGCGCCATTTTTAATCCGTTGGTCAAAGATGCCAAATTCGTAGCGTATGCCATAGCCAACGGCGGGAATTTCCAACGTGGCTAGGGAGTCGAGGAAACATGCCGCTAGACGCCCTAAGCCTCCATTGCCCAATCCAGGTTCTGCTTCGAGTATCGTTAGGTCATTAAGATTGAGCCCAGACTCATGCAGGGCTTGGAGAACCCGTTGATACAGACCCAAGTTGAGCAGGTTATTGGTCAACTGGCGACCCATCAAGAATTCCGCCGACAGATAATACACACTCTTGACATCTTTATCAATATATGTAGTGGTTGTATTAATCCATCGATGGAGTAGGCGATCGCGCACAGTATAGGCCAAAGCCATGTAGTAGTCGAAGGGCGTGGCTAAGAACTCGTTTTTTCCTTGGATATAGTAGAGGTTATCGGCAAAGGCTCGTTTGAGCGTCTCAACTGTCATGCCAGTGCGATCGTCCTCGATTTGAAGCTGGACATGCTCTGGAGGAGAGATATCTGGCTGTAAGGGTCTACGATGAGCCTGCTCGAATAAATTTTCTTGGGTAGTCATTGATTTAGATGCCTGCGATCGTAAGTAGATAAGCTAACAGGACTTATGCCGCGTCTGTACAAGTAGAGTACAAATACTCGCCCTACTGGGGGTAGAGTTTAAACCTTGAAATATGTGCAAGTCCTGCCTAATCAACATTAGCTCAGCAGCGCCTAGTGACTACTCCTATCCCGTTGCGCTCAAAGATAGCACGGTCTGGATGGGGAGAGAGGTTCAGAACTCTTACCAAGTCAGCGGCACCTCAGCAGGATTGTGACAAATCACCGGCAACCAAGTTGCACAGGGAAAATCATCTTCTAAAGCTTGCAGCATCTCCCGCGCTTGTCGCACGGAAAGATAGAAAGACTTGCCACTGGCAGACGCCCTAAGAAAGTTCTTCAAAAATTCTTGAGCTACCAAATCCGGCACCGGCTCTCGCATCACGATGATTTGAGGAATGTGCAAACAAGTCAGATGCTTTGCTAAGCCCAAGCCGTCACAGGAGTTGAAAATTGCTAGCTGCAAACCCCGTTCAATGGCTGCCAACAGAGCATTTTCCAACTGGTCAATCGTTAACTTATCGGTTTTATTGATATAAATCCAGCCGTTTTTTCCATCCCATTGACTCGAGCTGTGTCCCGAAAAACAGAGAATGTCCCAGCCTTGCTCATCCCACAATTGTTTATCCAACTCCTTGCGTGTTGGTTCTACAAGAAAGGTGGTTTCCGCATGGTGGAAGTTCTCTAAAATATTCCTATCTTTCTCAACATTGATTCCTGTACTATCGCCCAAAATCGATAAAATTCTGCGCTTGGCTCTTGGAGACGCTGATTTTTCTACTCGGTCATAAAATGGGGCACTCAAAGCCATTTCGGCTTTGCGGTAAGACTTGAAAAAATCCCAAGAATGCCAGGGTAGTCGTCGCACATCGAGATTTTCGGATTGAATGATTACCTGCAATTCATCAGAGCGGATAAATTTTTCTCGCAAGCTCTTGTCAATCGGGCGAAATGACTCTGAGTTAAGCCATTGATTGAGTCGGTCTTCCAACTCCTCAGCTAAGGGATAAATATCTTTTTTAGAAAAATTCGCCACCTGATTGGCTCTAGATTCTAGTCGGGAATACAAGTTCAAACAGTTGTAGAGTGACTGCCAACGGCTATAGAGTTCAGGAATTTCTGGTGCTGGCGGCAACTGACCAAGACATTGGGTTGGTAGCCTATTGCCCTCAGCCCAAATCTGAACGGTGACACAGGGAAATCCACGTTCAAAACTACCATCTCCCAGCGTCAATATAACCAATTTCTCTGCTCTTGATTGACGTTCTGCTAGGGCTTTTACTTCGGGAATATTAAGAGGAACATTAAAAGGTCTGGATGCCAGCAGACTAATAATTTCATTCATCTCAGCGTTTTGCTGGCGCTCTCTTTGACGATAGTCGTCCAATTGCTGGCGATAACTTTCAATCACCTCATCTTTCACTTCTAGCTTGGCCTGATATTTTTCTTCTATTGCTTTGAGGGTAAGTTCGTAGTTTTGCGTAAAGTCACTATGTATCTTTTGCTTGTTGGTTTTCGTGGCTACGCTGACCTTGACAACAACGAATCCGTCGCCTTTGTTTTCAATACTCTGGATAGCAAGTTCTGTGTCTTCATTTTCCACTTGTAAATTTCTGAAAGCTATGATAAACGCTTTCCAATCTACTCCGTTGCGAAAAATGAGATCGACGGTAGTCAAAACTTCTTGAAACAGCTTGGTAAATTCTCCGGCTTGAAATTCACCACTACTGGGACGGCGTTCCTGTTGACCTTGCAGTAGATAAATATAGCGACAATCGACTTGCTCCAGCTTGGTAGTGGAGTCAATATTCCAGGATTCCAGACAAGCTCCTGTTAAGTAAGCTCCAGTAAAATCCGTCGCGATCGCCTGAACTTGAGAGAGGTTTGTCCCTTCTAAATTGGCTCCCTGTAAAGTGGCTTCATTGAGGTCTGCTTCCTGGAGATTCGCTTCATTGAGATTTGCTCCTGCTAGGTTCGCTCCTCTAAGATTTTCACCTTCATAAGATTTCTTGTAGCCATTACCACTAACTAACAAATCCCTTATAGAAGCCTTAGTCAGTAGGGAATGACCCACTCTAGCTCGATCAAGTTTTTTGGATTGATACCAGCGAGTACGAGTGAGAATAGCTCCTCGAAAATCAGTACTTTTGAGCGTTGCAGATGTGAAATTGGCATCGGTTAAATCGGCCCTATGAAAGCTAGTGCCACCTGTAGCAGCAAAGGCAATTGCGATCGCGCGAAGGAAAGTATGCTTCTCATCTCCAGCTAAAGTTCGCCAAGCTACGTAGGCACAGAGTCCAACCACAGCCACACCCATAGCTACAGCCCACTTCACAGCGTAAATCCCAGCCTCAGCTACAGCCACAACCCAAGCCCCAGCTACAGCCCCAGCTACAGTTCCAGCCACAGCTATAGCTACACCTCCAGTCCCAGCCCCAGCCACAGCCATAGCCATAATCAAAGCCCCAGTCACAATCGCAGCCCCAGCTACAGCCACAGCCCCAGCCACAGCCTCAGCCACAATCCACATCACACCCAAAACTGCCGCCTTAGAGACAGTTACAGCCTTAACCCACGCCAGAATGGCAGCCACAGCCGCTGTCCCAATCGCCGCCGCAGACAAAGTTCCTACAGCGATCGCTAAACCCCCGCGGATGGTGACAATAAAGAAGACCAATAACGTTATCAGGAGAACTTTACTAGAGATGTTCCAGGGGTCTTTACTGGCAGACATAACTGCTGTAGCCGCACCAGCATATGCCGAAGCGAATCCTGATAGTGCTGATAGAACTAATGAGATTATTACTAGAACAATTGCCCAGCCGCGCTGCAATCCAGCTTTGGCATAACTGAAGTTGGCACCGATGAGTTTGGCATTGGTGAAGTCTGCACCTCGGATGTCTGAGTTCGAGAAGTTAGCACCTGCGAGGTCTTGACCTTTGAAGGAGCGACCCTGGAGATTTTGACTGGAGAAGTCCTGCGGCATCACTAAAGACGGAAGCTTGGAGCCAATTTTAATCCAGGCATAACACAGAAGCATCCGAAATGGGTACGCGATCGCACTCTTTCCTCGCATTACATCTTGTGCTGTATCCTTGACAAAGTAGTCAAGACCCCCTACCCGTGGGGTAGCTCCTATAATTTGGGAAGCGTGCAATAATAATCCGTCTATCACTTGGTGATCGCTTCCCTATGGCTCAAGTCCCCCAATCTACCGCTGAACTGGCTGCTGTCCTCCAAGAACCAGTGGATCTCAATTTTGAGCTACCCGATCCAGATGATGAGGGGATTCTGGAGTATGACTTTCAGCAGTTAGTTGATAATGCATGGCTGGTATGCGATCGCTTCGACTTGCAAACCGAAATCTGGCGAGGGCGAATTTTGCGTGTAGTCCGTGACAGAGAGAAAAAAGGAGGCGATGGACGGGGGACAGGATTTTTAAACTGGCTCAAAAGTCGAGAAATCAGCAAAAGTCAAGCCTACTCTTTAATTGAGCTAGCCAATAGTGCGGATACCCTGTTAGCCGAAGGCAAACTCAGCACCGATGCCATCCGCAACTTTAGCAAACGAGCCTTTGTGGAAACAGCAAAATCCGCCCCAGAAGTGCAGCAGTTGGTAACAGAGGCAGCCGAAAAAGGCGATCGCATTACTCGCCGTGAGGTGAAGCAACTCTCGGATGAATGGACAGCAATGTCTTCGGAGTTGCTTCCTGATGAGGTGAAGGAAAAAGCCTCTGCGGGTACCATGCCAGCGCGTTACCTGGCACCTCTAGTTAAAGAGATGGAGAAGTTGCCCGAAATCCACCTGAAACCCTTACAAGAGGAAGTCGCCTCAAATCCCGATGTCGATACCATTAAACAGGTGACATCCGACGCCCGTTATTTAGCGAAGTATCTCGATGCGGCAGCACAAGTTCAGGCGATTCAGGCATCATCCCTAGATATGGAAATGGCGCTAGAAGAAGCTTTGCGACTCGACTGTTTAAATACCGCCGCTGATTTGGTGAAACAGGCATCGACCCTCGAACAAACCGTTGGTAAACTCTACACCACCTGGAAACGTCTCGGCAGTTTATCTGACCGATTATATGTCGATACAGGTGCGAGTACTCCCCATTTGCGATCGCTCCTCAACTGCCTAGAACGTCTTGCCAGTGAAGTCATCGAAGTGCCGTTAGACGATGTTGGTGAGCAGATCGTTCGGCTGAAAATAATGACGGATGCGAATACCTAATGCCACTCCTATCGTAGAAATATGAGAGCTGATTTATAAAGTTAATCTTAACTGTGTAGGGTGCGTTAACGAAGTGTAACGCACCACATTCAGGAGTGCAAAAATTCACTTATGTATGCGCCTAAGGCACCCTACAGTTTATATCTCATGACAGTAATGAATCGCATCAATATTAGTTACAAGGGCGGCCTTTAGAGTGACACTCTTTAGCCCAACAAGTTTCTAAAAGCTCAATTCTGTAGAGATAGGCGAATTGCTTAGGATTCAGTACCAGTTTAGTCTTGGAACTCAAGACGGGCTGGGTGAGAAATGCCCAGAGAGGAAACTTAATTTTGATATCTTTGTCAGCCATGTACTTTGCCAGATTATCGAGTTCAATGAAGCGAGTACGCTTTCAACTGCTAGTCAGATTTCTGCCTAGGGAAACCTCTTTTCCAGTAAAATTTTATGGATTTACTTTTCTGGGGATTGAGAAGGCTTTCTGACTTTAGTCAAGAAAAGTCCCTTGGTGAGCCTTCAACACGCAGCCAAGGGGATTTTCCAACCACTTGTACAGGAGGATAACGAAAAGATTTATTTCGTTTCAACCTCCTTCTTTAAATAGTCTGAAATCCTACCATTGGATTTAGGTTGAGCAATGATGAAGAGTTGGTAAAGTTTTCATGAAGTTATAGGTATTGGAGGAAGAAAATATCTTCACAAAAACACTTACCCTACTTTAATTCTTAATCCCCGTTGTCGAAATTCCCTGGATAAACTGCCGCTGGCCTGAAAGAAATACCACGACTACCGGTACCGTGGCAATTACCACAGCTGCCATCAGTAATGGCCAGTTATTGGTAAATTGCTCCTGAAACTCTGCCAAAGCCAGTTGAACCGTCCTTAACTCCGGTCGAGTGGTGAACACAAGGGGCTTGAATAAATCGTTCCACTCCCCGATAAACGTAAATAAAAATAGAGTGACCAAGGCGGGTCGAGACAAGGGTAGCATGACTCGCCAGAGAATTTGGAGTCGGTTTGCCCCATCTAATGCTGCTGCTTCTTCCAACTCTACGGGTACGGTAAGGAAGTACTGCCGTAAGAGAAAAATACCGAAGCCACTGGCTGCTGTGGGTAAAATCAGTGCTCCGTAGGTATTGACTAGGTGACCCCACTTCAGTACTAAAAAAATTGGCACTACTAAAATCTGAAAAGGAATCACCAGAGTTGCCAGAACCAGCAGGAGAAGCGTTTGACGCCCCCGAAATTTGAGCCGTGCCAAGGCATAGCCTGCCAGGGCCGAGGTAATAACCTGAAACCCTGTTACGGCAAGGGCGACAACGGTGGAGTTGGCAAACGCCAAAACAAAGTTACCCTGTTGCCAAGCTTGCTGATAGTTATCGAGAGTAAGTGCCTTGGGTACTAGGCTTCCACTGGCAGCACTTGTCCCAGCAGGTACCAATGATGTGAGGAAAACGATCGCTAAAGGGAGTAGGACAACAGCCGCACCCACAAGCAGCGAAACCCCAATCAGCCATTTCCCAAACTGCGGTGAGGGGTTTTTCGAGGGTATTTTAGGCATTTCTACTGATTTAATTTTATGCTTGGAATATCTAATGGAATATTCTGAGTCTAGGGGCTATTGCCTGAGGACGAGCAACGTATAACATGAACAGGTTAAGTTCAACTTAACGTTTTTGACCCTGGCCTCAAGGTACCGGGTCAAGCAATTTTTTAGCATCCTAACTCATGCAAACAGGAGAAAATCAACTTATGCAGCAGCTTGCAGTCAGTCCAGAGTTCGATTTCACTAGTGAATCCTACAAGGACGCCTACAGCCGCATCAACGCCATCGTGATTGAAGGTGAACAAGAGGCTCACGATAATTACATCCAATTGGCTGAACTGCTGCCAGACCACAAAGATGAGCTCCAGCGCCTTTCAAAGATGGAAAACCGTCACATGAAGGGTTTTCAAGCCTGTGGTCGGAATCTAAGTGTGACGCCGGATATGGAGTTTGCCCGCAACTACTTTAGCCAGTTGCATGGCAACTTCCAGAAGGCCGCAGCAACTGGCAATGTGGTGACGTGCTTACTGATTCAATCACTCATTATCGAGTGTTTTGCGATCGCCGCTTACAACATCTATATTCCCGTTGCCGACGATTTTGCCCGAAAAATCACCGAAGGGGTTGTTAAAGACGAGTATATGCACCTCAACTTCGGCGAAGTTTGGCTCAAAGAACACTTTGAAGAGTCTAAAGCTGAACTGGAACAAGCCAATCGTCAGAACCTTCCACTCGTTTGGCGGATGTTGAACCAAGTTGAAGAGGATGCTCACATCCTGGGGATGGAAAAAGATGCTCTGGTTGAAGACTTCATGATTGCCTACGGCGAAGCCTTAAGCAACATTGGTTTTACCACCCGTGACATTATGCGGATGTCGGCCTATGGTCTAACCGCTGCTTAACACAACTTAACCATTTTGTCGAGTTGTCAAGAGAAGGCAGTGGTATAAGGGGGGGTAATTTAAGAAAATCCTAAGTTTTTAGGAGAAAACCGATGAAAGCTTTGTTACTTTACCCCCGCTTCCCCCAAACCTTCTGGTCTTACGACCGATTTATGGCAATGGCTGACCTCAAGGCGTTTATTCCGCCTTTGGGAATCCTCACAGTTGCCGCCCTCCTGCCAGAAGATTGGGAAATCCGGTTTTATGACCGCAATGTCAAGGAAGAATCCGAGGATGACTGGCAGTGGTGCGACATTGTCATTCTCTCTGCCATGTTGGCACAGAAGCCAGACTTTCTCATTCAAATTCAAAAGGCAGTGCGGTTGGGAAAAAAAGTAGCAGTCGGAGGACCTTTTCCTACCTCAGTTCCAGAAGCCGCAATCAAGGCAGGTGCTCATTATCTAATTTTGGATGAAGGAGAAATCACTGTTCCACTATTTTTGGAGGCCATAGCGAAGCAGGAAAAAGAAGCGTCTATTACAAACGCAGAAGAGCCAAGTATTTTTCGAGCCTTGGAGAAACCGGACGTTACCACAAGTCCCATGCCCCGTTTCGATTTGCTGGAGCGGGATGATTACTTGATGATGGCTATCCAGTTCTCTCGTGGTTGCCCCTTCAATTGCGAATTTTGTGACATCATTAACCTCTATGGTCGTAAACCTCGTACCAAAGAGCCAAAGCAGACTTTAGCAGAACTTCAAGCCCTCTATGACTTAGGTTGGCGAGGGTCAGTTTTAGTGGTAGATGACAACTTTATTGGCAATCAGCGCAACGTCAAACGCCTGCTGCGAGAACTGATTCCCTGGATGGAGGAACGGAACTATCCCTTTACCTTCCTGACTGAAGCATCCGTTAACTTAGCAGAAGATGCTGAGTTGCTGGAACTCATGGCTCAAGCGGGGTTCTATGGTGTCTTTCTCGGCATTGAAACCCCTGACCAAGATAGCCTGAAGGTCACTCGCAAGCTTCAGAACATGCGCCACCCCCTAGTAGAAGCCTGTCATAGAATCAATGAGGCAGGATTACTCATTTATGCAGGATTTATCATTGGCTTTGATGGAGAACGAGCTGGTGCTGGGGAAAGGATTCGAGCCTTTATCGAAGAAACTGCCATTCCTCAACCCATGCTTGGCGTTCTGCAAGCTATCCCGAACACGGCTCTCTGGCAACGACTCAAAGAAGAAGAGCGATTATTAGAAGATTTTGGTGGCGTTGAGATAGGAGATCAGAATTCATTAATGAATTTCAAGCCTACCCGACCAATGGCTGAAATAGCCCAAGAGTACGTGAATGCGCTCTGGGAGATGTACGAACCCACAAACTATCTCCGACGCTGCTTCCAACAATGCTTGAATATCAACCCTAATCCTCGGCTTAACCAAACTATGTACTTTCCCCCAGGCAAGGGGATTCGACTGGTTGCTCAGTTAATCTGGCATCAAGGCATCAGGCGGCCTGCCATTCGTGTTCAGTTTTGGCAACAACTTTGGGTAATTCTACGTACCAAGCCCCAATTTGTGAATATGTATCTGGGGTTGTGTGCTGCTGGAGAGCATTTCTGGGAGTATCGTGCTTTAGCCCGCGAACGGATTACTCAGCAGATAGGATTTGACCCAATAGCAGAAACAGCCCCACCCGAACGAGAACCCGTTCTTGTCGAAGTCTAATCCTGGATTGAATTACACTTGTTCAAAATCGAACCGAGAGGTTTTTTTATACTCTTTTTTCGGCTTGCCGCTCCGAGAAGCGGCAATTTTTTGTAATATTTTTTTAATATCCTTAACGATTTCTTTCCCTCAACCTTAATTCCCCCGGATCTACAGCTTTACAAGCGAGCAATACATGTTTGGTCTTATCGGTCACCTTACCAGTTTGGAACACGCTCAAGCCGTTGCTAAAGAGCTAGGCTACCCAGAATATGCCGACCAAGGGCTAGATTTTTGGTGCAGCGCTCCGCCTCAAATCGTTGATACTATCAAGGTCACAAGCCTCACCGGACAGGTCATTGAAGGTCGGTACGTAGAATCTTGCTTTCTTCCTGAAATGCTCGCCAATCGCCGAATCAAGGCCGCAATCCGTAAAATACTGAACGCAATGGCTCATGCCCAAAAGTATGGCGTCAATATCACCGCATTAGGAGGCTTTTCCTCGATTATTTTTGAAGAGTTCAATTTGCACGAAAGCAAGCAGGTTCGCAATATCAAGCTTGAGTTTGAGCGCTTCACCACCGGGAACACCCACACCGCTTACATTCTTTGCCGCCAAGTGGAACAGGCATCGCAAATGTTAGGGATTGAACTTGATAAAGCAACAGTTGCTGTATGTGGGGCAACGGGCGATATTGGTAGTGCTGTCTGCCGCTGGTTGGATGCTCGCACAAATGTAGCCGATCTCCTATTAATTGCCCGCAATCAAGAGCGATTGCAATCCTTGCAGGGGGAACTGGGTCGCGGCAAAATCATGGGACTGGAAGAGGCTCTGCCACTGGCTGACATTGTAGTCTGGGTGGCGAGTATGCCCAAAGGGATCGACATCGACTTTTCTGTGTTAAAGAAACCCTGTCTGCTGATTGATGGCGGCTACCCGAAAAACATGGCAAATCAGATTCAGTATCCGGGTGTTTACGTCCTGAATGGTGGTATTGTTGAGCATTCTCTAGATATTGACTGGAAAATCATGCAAATCGTCAATATGGAGGTTCCAGGGCGTCAACTGTTTGCCTGTTTTGCCGAGTCAATGCTCCTGGAATTTGAGAAGTGGTACACCAACTTTTCTTGGGGACGGAATCAGATTACGGTAGAGAAGATGGACCAAATTGGACAGGTATCAGTCAAGCACGGATTTAGACCGCTCTTGAGCTTTTAGGGCAGGGTACAGCTTAGCAAGGTGAGCCGGTTGCAGGTTGGCATCTCTAATCTGCAACCTTTCAACCTTCAACCTTTCAACCTTCAACCTTTCAACCTTCAACCTTCAACCTTTCAACCTTCAACCTTTCAACCTTTCAACCTTCAACCTTTCAACCTTCAACTCCTTAACTCATGACCCATGATGACCGAAAACAGAACCTATCTTCTCGACTTTGAAAAGCCACTTGTTGAGTTGGAGGCACGAATTAACCAGATTCGTGAACTTGCCGAGGAAAACAACGTCGATGTTTCTGACCAAATCCGCCAACTGGAGGCACGCGCAGTGCAATTGCGTCAGGAAATTTTCAGCGGTTTATCGCCCGGACAACGGTTACAGCTAGCACGTCATCCTAGGCGTCCGAGTACCCTGGATTATATTCAGGCGATTAGCGATGAATGGATGGAACTGCATGGCGATCGCGGCGGTTCTGACGACCCAGCCTTAGTGGGGGGTGTGGGGCGTCTGGGTGGGCGTTCTGTGGTGATGCTCGGTCATCAAAAAGGTCGGGATACAAAGGATAATATCGCCCGTAACTTTGGGCAAGCGTCCCCCGGTGGATATCGTAAGGCACTACGGTTGATGGAACATGCCGATCGCTTTGGGATGCCGATTTTAACGTTTATTGACACACCAGGCGCTTGGGCAGGAGTCGAGGCCGAAAAGTTGGGTCAGGGAGAAGCGATCGCTTACAATCTCCGAGAACTGTTTCGGTTCGATGTCCCGATTATTTGTACGGTGATCGGTGAAGGAGGTTCGGGCGGCGCTTTAGGAATTGGCGTTGGCGATCGCTTATTGATGTTTGAACATGCCGTCTATACCGTCGCAACACCTGAAGCCTGTGCCGCTATTCTATGGCGAGACGCGGCAAAAGCCCCAGAAGCCGCCGCCGCTTTGAAGATGACGGCTTCAGATCTCAAAGAGTTGGGGATTATTGACCAAATCCTGTCCGAACCTGTAGGAGGTGCCCATTCTGACCCTCTTACGGCAGCTTCTATCCTCAAGGATGCTCTGCTACAAAACCTGGAAACTCTGACTCAGATGAGTGCAGGGCAGCGTCGGGATTTGCGTTATCAGAAGTTTCGTAGTATAGGCGCTTTTACAGAACTTTCCGCCTGAATTAGAGGAACTTGTTATCAAGCAGGGGGAGAGGAGGAGTTATAGACAGGTTTTCAATGTGGCATTGAAATATCCAATTGATCACAACCTTAGCCAAATTTCCCACTAGACTAGACTCTAAGGGATTTCCAAAATAAGTTACCCAAATTTGTGGAGCAAACGACACGAGTCGATACGGCTCGGGGGCGGGCTTTCTAGCCTACCCCATAATAGATAGTTGGATATTTCTTGATTTATAAATTTCTAAAAGGAGTAGGTTCCCTGATTAACTCACCCTACCGTGGAGTAGCGGCGACCGTCCTTTTGGTTTGACCTCGTCAACCTTTCCTAGTGATATAATTTTTAAGTAACATTTTTTTACATTGCCGTCATTCAATGCAGTTAGTGTATTTGCCCCCCAGCGTCATCAGCCTAAAGGCTTGATTGTGTCTTTGGGGACTGGCTGCTTAATAGAAAACAGAGATAATCTGTGCTCGGCAAAAGTTAGGAGAAATTTTGTAGTGTTTAATCTCGTTTAGGGATGGCAGCGGACTGACTCAAATGCCAGAGTCATAAGAATTAGCAGGTTAATGTATGTTGGCAGCTCCTAAGCAAAAATTCAGTCATTGTACAGGATGCGATGAAAGTATCTAGTGGGAGCATGTAGGAAAGAGAGTACTGGAAGATTTCATGACTTCTCAAAATCGACGACGTGCCCTGATAACTGGGGCTAGCAGCGGTATTGGCAAGGCAACGGCTTTGGCTTTTGCCAAGGCAGGGATTGATGTTGCTTTAGTCAGCCGTTCTCAGGATAAGTTAGAAGCGATCGCTACAGCGGCTCGTGAAGCTGGGGTGGAGGCGAAAGCTTATCCCCTGGATTTAGCCAAGATTGAGCAGGTTAAAACAGAAATTAGTGCGATCGCAACCGATTTTGCTCCCATTAATATTCTGGTCAACAACGCTGGGATGGGTTACACCAACTCCTTAAGCGAGACACCTCTATCGGACTGGCAGCAAGTCATTGACCTCAATCTGACTAGTGTATTTCAGTGCATTCTCGGTATTTTACCCGCTATGCGACAGCAGCATCGGGGAACCATTCTTAATGTTGCCTCGATCGCAGGTGAGCAACCCTTTCCCGATTGGGGTGCCTACAGCGTCAGTAAAGCCGGTCTTATTGCTCTATCCAAAACTCTGGCAGCGGAAGAACGTCCTCATGGCATTCGCGTTGTGACCCTCTCTCCGGGTGCCGTGAATACTCCCATATGGGATACCGACAGCGTTAAAGTTGACTTGAATCGGTCAGCCATGCTGACGCCTGAAATTGTGGCACAGTCGATTCTGCACGCCGTCATGCTGCCAGAACAAGCTGTCATTGATTCAGTAACTTTGATGCCTAGTGCGGGGGC
>NZ_DATNPA010000533.1:0-3331 GCF_036703385.1 Allocoleopsis sp.
AACCGGATACTCCTATTAAGATTGCTGGTTTACGTAGCCTCGGCAATGCCTTGCGCGTCGTTGGGAAATTAGATGAATCCCGGCAGGTTTTGCAGCAAAGTTTGGCTTTAGCCCAGCAACTGCAATCTTCTTCTGAGATTAGTGCCATTCTTTTAAGTTTAGGGAACACAGCCCGCACCCAGCAAGACACCAAAGCGGCTTTAGAGTTTTATCAACAGGCAACAGCCTCATCCACCTCACCCCTAAGCCGCGCTCAAGCCCAACTCAATCAACTGAGCTTGTTGCTGGACATGAAGCAAGTCAGCGAGGCTCAGGCATTGGCCTCACAAATCCAAGCTCAAATTTCTAACTTACCCCCGAATCGAGCCGCCGTCTACGCCCAAATTAACTTGGCCCAAAGTCTGACTCGTTTAGGGCAGATGAGTACGACCAGCACGTTCTCATCGAGAGAAATTGGTCAAATCTTAGCCAAAGCCCTGCAACAAGCCAAAACCTTAAACGATGCTCGCACACAAGCTTATGCCTTGGGACAGCTGGGTGCAGTTTACGAACAAACCCAGCAATTTCAAAATGCTCAAGACCTCACCGAACAAGCCCTGTTAATCGCTCAAACCAGTAACGCTCCCGATATTGCCTACCGTTGGCAATGGCAGTTAGGGCGTCTGTTAAAAGCAAGGGGGAATACTAAAGGTGCGATCGCGTCTTACACCGAATCTGTCAAAACCTTACAATCTCTCCGCAGCGATTTGGTCGCTACCAATCCCGAAATTCAATTTTCCTTCCGGGAGGGAGTAGAGCCAATCTATCGGGAATTGGTCGATTTACTCTTACAATCTAGCGAAAGCTCCGAGTCGAATCAAGACAACCTCAAGCAAGCCCGTTCCGTCATTGAATCCCTTCAACTCGCTGAACTCGACAACTTTTTTAAGTCCGCTTGCTTAGCAGGAAAAGCCGTACAAATTGACCAAGTCATTGATCGCGACGACCCCACAGCCGCCGCCGTTTATCCCATTATTTTACCCGATCGCCTGGAAGTTATTCTCAAGTTACCTAAACAGCCCCTACTTCACTATAAAGCGACGGTAACTCAGAGTGAAGTGGAAAAAACCTTACAGGAATTACGACAGGAACTCGTACAACCTGTCACAGCTAGAAAGGCTCAGTCGTTGTCTAAGAAAGTATACGATTGGTTGCTCCGACCGGCTGAGAATGCCTTAGCTCAAAGCCAAGTTAAAACCTTGGTGTTTATCCTCGATGGTGCTTTGCGAAATATTCCAATGGCGGCTCTCCATGACGGTCAACAATACGTTTTGCAAAAGTATGCTATTGCCTTGGCTCCGGGATTGCAATTACTCGCTCCCAAATCTTTAGAACAAACTCAGTTAAAAACTCTAACTGGCGGATTAACCGAAGCTCGTCAAGGTTTTTCTGCCCTAAATAATGTAGCGAATGAAGTAGAGCAAATTAAGGCTGAAGTGCCCAGTACAGTACTCTTGAATCAAGCCTTTACCAGTGCAAGCATCCAGAAAGAAATCAGCTCGGTTCCTTTCCCGGTAGTCCATCTGGCGACTCATGGTCAGTTCAGTTCCAAGTCGGAGGATACCTTTATTCTCACCTGGGACGATCGCCTCAATGTCAATGAATTGGACACCTTACTACGCAGTAGAGACCAACGTCAAACGAATGCGATCGAATTACTCGTGCTCAGTGCCTGCCAAACCGCAAAGGGCGACAAGCGAGCGGCCTTAGGGCTGGCAGGGGTGGCTGTACGCGCCGGAGCTCGCAGCACGATCGCATCGTTATGGTCGATAGACGACGAGAGTAGCGCTGTTTTGATGAGTCAGTTCTACCGAGAGTTAGCTCGTACTACCGTCAGTAAAGCTGAAGCCCTGCGACAGGCGCAGCTTGCTCTATTGCAAAATCCTCAATACCAGCATCCGCGTTATTGGGCACCTTTCGTTCTGGTCGGAAATTGGCTCTAATCTTTTCTCTTTATTATTTCTTTATATTTTTGTAAATTTTAGACAAATCTTATCATTGTGCTGCTACTATAATCCGCAAAAAATCTTTCACACTTTTATAATATAGTCGTTTTTTCAAACACAATAACCAGAGTGTTTGCAGCCAAGTAAAAATTTTGTGTAGTGGAATACATCTTGTAGATGTATCCTATTTTTTCACAAAATATTCACAAAGTTTCCTTACATTCATAATTAAAACAGTATCAATTCAACTCCATATCAACGCTCTCACGGACTCGATTTATGTCGTACTTTGTTGGGGCTTGAGAAAAAAAACTCTCAAAAGTAATCCTGCTTCATCCCCCTTAGGAAAGAATTTCCAACCAGTAACCAAGTTCTGAAATTGCACTTGGTATCTACTCCCCCACCCTACTGCGTTCATCGAAGCGTCAGCCTCATAAGGCGCAAGTCTGGGTGGGGATAGAATTTCTGACTGGGATGGAGCGAAAAACGATTCTGTTAGTGATTGTTGTAAAACCCATTCTAGGAGAATGACGGCAGTAGCCGGAGGAATAGCCATGCTTTGTCATACACAGGAATGCAAGTCTTATGCTGATTTGGCGTTTAAGGCTTTAAGGAACAAAAGACAGCCATTAGTGAAATCCTTAAAGAATTTTCTTAGCACATTTCCCAAAACTGACTTAATCGGTGATATCCTGACAACCGCTCTATATCAACTAGCTGAATCGGATCCAACCGCTTGCCGTTGGACTCTTTGGATTTTGAAAAATTCTTCCGATTTACAACCGTACTTTCACCTGATAGAAGAACCTTTGGATTTGACATTAAAGGAATTGGAAAATAAGGGGGTAGTGTTTAATTAATGTAGAGAATTGATAGTTCTAAGTGGCCTTTACCCAATCTGTACTTGTTTACTGCCCTGCTGTGCTGGAGCAATTGCGCTTGCGATCGCTAACCTCCAGACTGAGCCACCTCTGCTGCGAGAGCGATCGCTATTGATGACTGACCCAGAAATCAGCAGTAAAAATTTGATTATTTGATTAAACTGACAGCAACGTCTTAAAAACCCGTTTTCGTCAAGAAAACGGGTTCTATTTTTGCGATTTTTTGTGACTAGCGGCTTAGGCAGCGTGAAGCGTGATTTTTGTGGTTCTAGCTACCACTCATCCAAACCCATCACTGTCATCCCTCCGACTTACGAGCCAGAGCCTTGCCCCATCATCTTCTTGCAGCAGCAGTCACTTGTTTGTTGTTGCTGAGTGTTGTTGTGGTCTTGTGCCAAACTAACGCCAGCCGTCAGCGTCAGCAATGCCAGACTAACACCCGCTGCACTTAATAAGGTTTTACTA
>NZ_DATNPA010000534.1:0-3531 GCF_036703385.1 Allocoleopsis sp.
CGGTTTTCGAGTTCTTTAACACTCAGATGCGGGTTAATAGTGATGCGTTTTGGCATGGCGTGATGTGTTGCGCCTGCAAAACTCTACCAGAGATTGCCTCCTCTTGTGCATACAATGACTACCTAAACGGAAGCGATATCAGTGACTTTTTAATTGCGATCGCAACGGAAATTGAAGGCAACGACTCTTAGACTGACTATAGGATTTCTCAATAAGATTCAAATCGTTTAGCGTCGTATGAAAATCCAGCCCCCAAAAACTGGAGGCTGGCACTCATTTATGTAATTATCGATGATGGCTGTTAAAAAGGCGAAACGTCGGTTCTAATTAAGCTTGCTCCCAAAGCTCACGTATTTGGTCAGGAAGGCAGCTAGCTATTTCCTGAATCCGCTCAGCGGAAAGTTTGTCTTTGGTGGCGGAAAACACGGCTTTAACCGCTTGCTCTGCCTTGATTGTTCCTGGAAGTCCTCCTTCATTGGCAACTCGCGTGAGAAACAACTTGGAATCAATTCCCATTGGAGCCGGACCTGTTAAAGGTTTACGGATTCGGCTTAAAAATCCTACAATCGGGTTGGTGTCTTTCCAAAGCTCAGCCACTTCCATTTGGAGTGCTTTCTCTTTGGTAGGTAGAGCCTCTTCATGCAGCTCTGACTCGACGCGCTCAATGGTGTCCTTGGTCATCAAGTCACGCATGACACGAAACACAACTTCGGTAAAATCTCTGGCGTCGTACAAATCTGCGAAACCGGATTGAACCATCACCTTTTCCAGGAACGAGTGATGTTCATCGGCGATCGCAGTTCTAGTATCTTCGACCTCTGTGGGATCGATTTCGGGGATGTTTGTTCTATAGGTTTGATCGGCCATTGTTTTTTCTTGTGCTTCTTAATATTGAGTGATTATGCTTACCTGTGTAAGGTCGCACAATTTAGAAAGGTTTCGTATCGTCCAGAAGTTCAAGATGGCTCTATCCAAAAGTTAGAATTGAATCAGCGATCGCACATTTAACTGGCAATTTGATAGGTAGCAGAATTCTTATGGGATGGGACGGAAAGGCCGTCCGGGCTATGCCCATTAGAGGTGCTTCAGGCAAATATGCAGAGGGGCAACCACGAGGGATTGCCTGCCCCTACCGTTAATGAATCGACGCTCTAGATTCGCCCATGACTCACCGCTTTTCTGGCTGGTTTACGACGTAAGCGCTGAAAAATCCAGCTTTGCAAGCCGTCCATGTAGGTAAAAATCACCGGAATAACAACTAGGGTGAGGAGAGTGGAAGTCATTAAACCACCAATTACCGCGATCGCCATTGGACTGCGAGTCTGGGAACCCGCCCCAATCCCCAAGGCAATCGGTACCATCCCTGCAACCATTGCGATCGTGGTCATGATAATCGGTCGTAACCGCGCTACCCCAGATTCAAGAGTCGCTTTATACAAGGGCTTACCCTCTTTCTGGTTGAGCAAAGCATAATCCACTAATAGGATAGAGTTTTTCGTAACAATTCCCATCAGCAGCACAATCCCAATTAGAGAGAACAAACCCAAGGATTTTTGTGCAATTAGCAGTCCTACTAAAGCGCCGCCAATGGATAGGGGCAGCGCTGCCATAATCGTTACGGGATGCAGGAAATTACCAAATAGCAGAACAAGCACGGCATAGATAAAGAGTAAGGCGGTTCCCAACGCACCCGCAAAACCGGCAAACACATCCTGCATCACCTTGGCATCCCCAGAGGCTTCCTGCTTCACAGCAGGGGGTAGAGGATTCATCGCGGGTAGCGCTTTCACGGCTTTCGTGGCTTCTCCCAAGGTAATGCCTTGCAAATTGGCTTCTACTGTAACCTGGCGAGCTCGGTCATAGCGATCAATTTGAGATGCGCCACTGCCGAGACTGATGTTTGCCACAGAATTCAACGGCACCAATGTGTTATTTTTCCCCGGTACCTGGAGATTCTTCATCGTGTCGATGTTGTTGCGGAAACGGGGATTGAGTTCCACTCGAATTGGAATCTGTCGGTCTGGTAAATTAAACTTGGCGAGATTAGCGTCATTATCACCGAGGGTGGCGAGGGAAGCGGTTCTGGCGATCGCTTGCACAGAAACTCCCTGATCTGCCGCCCGATTTGGGTCAGGTTTCACCAAAATCTCTGGCTTCACCAGACTGGCACTCGATGTGACTTCCACGAGTCCTGGTATTTGGGACATTTGGCTGGTTAGTGCTTCCGCTGCCTGAGTTAGGCTAGCCGCATCTTCGCTCTTGAGTACGATAGATAATTGCTTTTTACCACCCACACGACCTTGAGCAAAACTAATCCGTGTTCCAGGAACATCAAAAAGTTTAGAACGCATCTGCTCTTCAAACTCTTGTTGCCCAATTGAGCGTTGCTTTTGGGGTTTCAGTTTAACTGTCAGGCTGCCTGTATTCACCGCGCCCCCTCCACCACCGCTAAATCCACCCGACGCGGTGGGAGCACCGACCGTTGCCAATACCTTATCGACAGCAGGACTATTTAGTAACAGTTCAGTGGCTTGCTGCGCGGTTTGAGTCGTCTGCTGTAAGGTTGAACCTGGAGGGAGTTCGATGGAGACCGTTGAAATCCCATTATCCGCGCGATCAACGAAACCTGTAGGAATATGAGGCACCAACATCAAGCTGCCAATGAAGAAGGCTAAGGCGATAACGAGTGTTGGAAATCGATTCCGCAATGACCACGTTAAAAGCCGACGATAGATAGAGGAGAGTAAATCTTTGGGCAATTCCTGCTGATGGTGTCCCTTATCTTTCAGCAGGTAAGCCGCCATCAGTGGCGTTACAGTACGAGCAACCAGGAGGGAGAATAACACGGAGACGGCAACAGTAACACCAAACGGTCGAAAGAACTGACCCGGAATGCCGCCCATAAACGCGACCGGGACAAAGACGGAGACAATGGTCATTGAAGTTGCAACCACCGCTAGACCAATCTCATCGGACGCATCCAAGGAGGCTTGAAAGGGCGTTTTCCCCATCTGCATGTGTCGCTCAATGTTCTCAATCTCCACGATCGCATCATCCACCAAAATCCCCACCACCAATGCCAGGGCAAGTAGCGTCATGCTGTTGAGGGTGTATCCCAATACTTTCAGCACAGCAAACGTGGGAATGGCAGATAGCGGCAAAGCTACCCCTGTAATCAAAGTGGCTCGCCAATCCCGTAAAAACACCAAGATGGTAACAACCGCGAGAACGCCTCCCAAAACTAAAGCGTCTACAGACGCTTCATAGGAATCTCGGATGAAATCCGCCATTGTGAAAATCAGTTGCAGCTTCACATCCGGGGGTAGTGTTTTTTGCAGTTGTTCTACCGCCTGACGCACCCCTTCTTCTACCGTGACGAGGGTGCTACCCGTACTGCGTAGGATGGAGAAGGCAACTACGGGTTTGCCATTGAGACGAGCACTTTGACGCGGTTCGGCAAAGGTGTCGCTGACCTCCCCTAAAGTGGATAGGGGCACAAAACTCCCTTTGGGGAGTGTGATTTGATAGTTT
>NZ_DATNPA010000535.1:0-4566 GCF_036703385.1 Allocoleopsis sp.
CAACGGCAAACGCCAAACCAGCTTTGCTGGGGTGGAAGTGATGCCGCTGATCGATAACTCGGTTGAGCTTGACATTCCCGACAAGGATTTAGAAATCACAACCTCCCGTGCTGGCGGTAAAGGTGGGCAAAACGTCAACAAGGTGGAAACCGCTGTGCGGATTCGGCATATTCCCACTGGGGTGGCGGTACGCTGTACTGAGGAGCGCAGTCAACTGCAAAACAAGGAAAAAGCCCTAGCCATTCTAAAAGCCAAGCTGCTGATTATTGCTCAAGAACAACGCGCTAAAGAAGTTGCTGAAATTCGAGGTGACATGGTAGAAGCGGCTTGGGGGAACCAAATTCGTAATTACGTCTTTCATCCTTACCAAATGGTGAAAGACCTGCGCACGAATGTGGAAACCACAGCCGTTGGGGATGTGATGGACGGCGAACTCGACCCATTTATTGAAGCGTACCTCCGTCAGGAAAATCAGCTCATTTGAAAATAGGCTGGGGAAGTTGGAGACGCTATGCTTTTAAGCTGTTGCGCGTAAAACCTTGCATATTTCCTGTAAGGTTGGGGAGTCGGGAGTTGTCGATAGGGGGATTCCCACCTACGCTGGCATCCCTTTCGAGGTGAATGGGTAGCTTATGCCAGTCATCGTCAGGGGCGGACGTTCTAGGCCACCCCCTGATACAAACCACTAGCACCTACCATCGATCCTCGGTGGAAGATACTTTTGTGATGTTCCCGCATGGAACATGGGAAAATCTGGCTTTCGAGCCAAATAGGCCGAGTGTTGAGAGACAAGGAAGGTTGCGTCCTGTCGCGTTGGAGCTTAGATGATGAGCAGCAGAACTTACAACACAAGGGATTCCTGTTGCTCGGATAAGCCCCATGTTAGAGCGCTAAAGTATCGGGACAGCACGAATAATCCCTTAATTTTCTATTCCAGCTGTAATTTATCGCATCCTTGAGCAAAAGTTCACAGGTAGTCTCAAGAGATGGATTCAAGTATATCAGCCTCTTGGTAATTGTAGATTTTTTATTTCTCGGTAAAAGTGAGAGAGCCCTCTCATAAGTGTCCTGATTAAGTTTTACTAAAGATTATCTCTACAGATAGATTTTTGATAAGTTTGAATCATTTCTGTCGATAGAGTTCCAGTAAGGTATTCCTGAAAGAGGATTAGGGTGTTAGTTTCGTCCGGCTGCCGGACAAAACATTCAACCAAAAGTATTAAAACACTCAATTTATTTTAATTTTCAGCAATACTACAATGAATTTTTTTAATCCTGACGCACCCCTGTTATGCCACAAGCCAAATGTACTCGCTCTGCCAGATAGCCCTGGACTTTGGCGCTGTCACTGGCAAGTAGGGAGTATTACACTTGTCTCGACATTTTATACACCGCTCGATCAAGTCTGCCTGATCTGGGGTGCAATCTCTATAGGAATTTTTACAACGGCTCAGTTCTCCCCTATTAGTTGGAGTAGTCAAGCTGTTTGGTGGTCAATCCTCACCTTAATGGCTACATTAGGCATGGTGGTTTTGACGCCACCTTGGTTAAGAAAGGACGGATTAGGCTGGGTGGTCGATAGTTGGTCATTTTTGATGCTGCTTGGGGTTGCCCTCACAGACTTAAGCATTTTCCTGGGGTGGGGAGAGGTTTTAATGCGTCTGTGTCCACTATGGTTAGGGTTGGTGGCGTTGGGATACCTAGGAACTGGACTAGGAATGCGATCGCGCACGTTAATCATTACAGGATTAGTTCACCTGGTGGCGATCGGGACATTACCCTACGTTGGCGCGATGCAGTTTCTCGCGACTGGCATCATCATGGGGGGTAGTAGCATCCTGTTAGCTGTGTTCCAGTGGGACTCCTTTGGCACATGTGGCGGTTAATTAAAGGCTCTTCCACTGAATGTCCCATCCCCACCTTGTTTGATCACTGTCACAATCGCATGACAACTGGGTCTTTCAATCTCTGACTTTCCGTCGCTTTTAATCCCTAAGCAATACTAAGAGGCTGTGCTGATGCAGATCATACCCAAGGTAATGGCTACTGCTGCGCTGATACGCCGAACAGGTGCAGGTTCTCGGAAGCACAATGTTGCGATCACAACGCCAATAACAATACTAAACTGGCGGAGTGCTGACAAGTAGCTAAACTCATATCTTCCACCAATCAGGATAAACCCCTAAAACCCAAATGATTGGTGTAAGAAAGTGACAGGGAACTCCAAACCGAATCCCAACATATCTCAGTGGGCAAGAGTAGCCAAAATAACGTTGTGAATAGTGATATTACGTAGTAATATCAGCAGGCGATTGCTAGGGGAGTAACAAGATACAAGCTCCAGGGCTAGATATAGGAATTCTCTTGGATTTGCGTTGACAACCAAAACTATGAGAGAAAAGGGCGTGAAAAGCATTTAGAAAAGCAAGAAAAATAGAAACAATTTTCCAGGTGCAAAATCTGAGTCTATGTAAGGGTTCCATTAATTCGGTTTGGGAAACTTCCGATCCAAAAAAACAGGCTGCATAGGGGGCAACCTGTTTAAAGTAAATATTTAGATATCGTGATTAGCTAGGCTGAGTCATCAGCAAGTCCGCAGGCAACCGCTTAAAGGCAAGGCGTTCATTTTCTACATCCACAAAGATGGTGTCCCCATCATTAAACTCACTTCGCAGAATCGCCTTAGCAATTTGCGTTTCTAGTTCGCGCTGAATCGCTCGCTTCAGAGGACGAGCACCGAAAACGGGGTCATAACCTACCTCTGCCAAGAAGTCGAGAGCACTTTCCGACAACTTCAGAGACATCTTGCGATCCGCTAAGCGTTGTTCTAGGCGCTTAACTTGTAGTTGAACAATATGGCGCAACTGATGTTTTTGCAAGGAGTGGAAGATAATAATCTCGTCAATCCGATTCAGGAACTCTGGACGGAAGCTCGATCGCATCGCATCCATCACCCGACTCCGCATCTCATCATACTGACTGTCATCGGTGGCAAGGTCTAGAATGTACTGCGATCCGACGTTACTTGTCATGATAATCACAGTATTCTTGAAGTCTACCGTGTGACCTTGAGCATCAGTGACGCGCCCATCATCGAGGATTTGCAACATCACGTTGAACACATCGGGATGAGCTTTCTCGATTTCGTCAAACAGAATCACTGCAAAAGGACGACGGCGGATCGATTCGGTCAACTGGCCCCCTTCTTCGTAACCCACATATCCCGGAGGCGCACCAATGAGGCGGGAGACGGCGTGCTTCTCCATATATTCCGACATATCAATCCGCACTAAAGCATCTTCCGTGTCGAACAGGTAAGAGGCTAGCGCTTTTGCCAGTTCCGTCTTGCCAACACCCGTGGGGCCAAGGAAGATAAAGCTAGCAGTGGGACGATTGGGGTCAGATAAGCCCGCACGCGATCGCTGAATCGCATCGGCAACGGCAGTGACCGCTTCATCCTGTCCCACAACCCGCTGGTGCAACTCATCTTCTAGGTGGAGTAACTTCTCTTTCTCCGATTCCACCAGCTTGCTGATGGGAATCCCCGTCCACTTGGAGATAATTTCCGCAATATCGGATTCTGTGACTTCCTCCCGTAGCAGGGATTTACCATTGGTTTGGGTCGCCGCTAGTTGGGATTCTGCCTCTTGTAGGGATTTTTGCAACTGGGCTAATTTGCTATATTTCAACTCAGCCGCCTTGTTCAGGTCGTAATCGCGCTCGGCTTGCTGAATTTCCACATTTACTCGGTCAATCTCTTCTTTAATGCTCTGAATGTGGTTGAGTACATCTTTTTCGGACTGCCACTGAGCATTTAAAGTCCGTTGCTCTTCTTTGAGGTTGGCGAGTTCTTTTTCCAATCGTTCCAGCCGTTCAACCGAGGCGCGATCGCTTTCTTTTTGCAGCGACAACCGTTCCATTTCCAACTGGAGGATTTTGCGGTTAATTTCATCGAGTTCTTCCGGCTTGGAGGTAATCTCCATTTTTAGCCTTGCTGCGGCTTCATCGACTAAGTCAATCGCTTTATCTGGCAGGAAGCGATCGCTAATATATCGAGTCGATAACGTAGCCGCAGCAACGAGTGAACTGTCAGAAATCTTCACCCCGTGGTGGAGTTCATAACGCTCCTTAAGTCCCCGCAGAATCGAGATTGTATCTTCTACACTGGGCTGATCCACATAAACCTGCTGGAATCTGCGTTCCAATGCCGCATCTTTCTCGATGTACTTGCGGTACTCATCCAGGGTTGTCGCACCGATACACCGCAACTCCCCTCGCGCCAGCATGGGTTTGAGCAAGTTGCCTGCATCCATCGCACCTTGAGTAGCACCGGCACCGACAACGGTGTGGATTTCGTCAATAAATAGGATAAGTTGACCGCGAGAGTCGGTAACTTCTTTGAGTACCGCTTTCAGACGTTCTTCAAATTCGCCCCGGAACTTAGCACCGGCAATGAGTGCACCCATATCTAGGGCAATTAATTTACGGTCTTTGAGAGATTCGGGCACATCACCGGCAACCATCCGTTGCGCCAACCCTTCTGCGATCGCAGTTTTACCGACACCA
>NZ_DATNPA010000536.1:0-16517 GCF_036703385.1 Allocoleopsis sp.
CAAAGCGAGTTTGAGGTCTCCTTTCGTGGATGTGTTGCGCGATCGCTAAACTCAAGGGTACACCCTGCATGAGTTTGGCTGGTTTTGACCCAGGTAGCAATCCGATGAGTTCAGTTGGGGGTTGAAGGTTTGAAGGTTGAACGGTTGAAGGTTCCAGGTTGGCAAGCCAGTCTGAACTTTCAACCTGTAACCGGTTAACCTGCAACCCTACATCTGCCATTAAATCTCCTACAACAGAAAGCTTATCAGCATATTTTTGGGGAGTTTTGCTGATAATCTGTGGGGTCATCACACCAAAGCGATCAATCCAACTCAGCCAACGTGCATCCCACTCGGCATAAACAACCGTGCGATAACCCAAGCGCTTGCCAATGACAACAGGGAAAAATTGGTCGCCACCCAAGAAGACAACCACACCTTTGTCACGCCAGTCCCAGTTTTCTGGTGTCTTTCCCCACAGCAAGAAGGGAAAGAAATGTTCTGCACCCTGAACTCGGTCTACTTCAGGATAAGATTGTGCGATCGCAGCTTCTTTACCCGTACCATTGGGACAAGGCGACAGGACTACCGAGATGCGGAAGAGCGATCGGTCATCTCCTAACTGTTGCCGCAACGCTTGCACTACAGGACGCACCCAGGTTGTAACCTCTCCTGGGCCATTGGAGAGAATTAAAATGTCTGCCGCTTGCATTGTGTTATCGTTCCGTGCGATCGCTCTACTTGTCATTATTTCTAAAAGCCATACTAGAGGAAGCGGTATGGAAACGTTGCAGCAAACAGATGTTAAACGTAAAGCGTCAGTTTAAACAACTTAAACAAAGAGTGCTGGCTTTTATTACCCCATCCCCAGAGCCTGACTTAGCCCAATTAGCCGCACAAGAGCGTAGGAGTGAGGCTTTAACAAAGTTTGCACAAGCGGCTTTTACAATTTTGATTGGCATCTGGCTTGCGCCTCTCTTCCAAAAAGAGGCCAACTTAGTCATGGTGGCGGCTGTAGTTTGTTCGGTACCTTTTGTTATACAGGGCTTCAAACTCTGGTTTTCGTCGAATTCAGTCGCAAAGAGTAATAAATCCGACAAATCATCTAATCCAGCGCCTCAGAACCCTAAAAAAAAGAAATTGCCCACTCTAGCACGTCAAGACACAAAAACACAAAAGTCTCCGCCTCCAATCCCCAAGAGTACTCCAGCAGCAGCGCCTGCCACAACCAGCTTCAGAGATTTGCAGCAACAGGGATGGAAAATTACCTGTAATCTGCCGATTCCTAACCTAGGGAATGTGGATGTGTTTTTGCAATCCCCTAATAAAAATTCTTTTATTGTTAATGTTCAGTCTTATCAGGGCGAAGTGTTTTTCGATGAGGGTATATTGAAGCGCCGCAATTGGAGTCAAGTTTCCGACTTTGACCAAGACTTACTTCAGCTATGTATAGACCAAGCCTTGGCTGTTAAACAAATGAAGCGATTACGCTCCGTCACACCTATCCTCTGTTTCTCGGAAGCGACATTAAGCATCGAGACGGTTAATAACAAAGCACGAGACGTATATGTTGTCAAGCAGGATTCTTTGGTAAGGAAGCTTGTAAGGCTAGCCAAAGACTAGCGCAATAACTGGAACTGGAAGAAAAACACCCAGGCAGATAGCTGTCAGGTTAAGGAACTGCCTAAGGATATCTCAGTCTAAGGATTTATTAGAGCGTCTCATACCCAAGAAAAAATTTGTCGAGAGAAGGCAAAGCGCTCTCCTGACTCTCTTGTCTGCTTCTCAATCCCTCCAATTTATGATACTGTTGGTCAATTAATGAGGGGTCAAACCCCCCGCCTAAATCGAGCCTATGGGCGTTAGCTGTCTGCGCAGCGCTCCGCTTCACTAGTGCCGTAGGCGATCGCATAGCCGTAGCAAGTTACATTAGCGTAGCTGGCTTGTTAGCGCGAAGGTCAGATTGACACTAGCGGAGCGGTTAGGCACTGCATTTGCTCGAAAAGTTGAGCTTATCGTCACTTTCATAGGGCAAAGACTTCGCCCTAGAAGTGAAGGATGAAACTCCCCATGAATTCGCCCACAGTATCTCAGAGTATCCTTGATTTGTGAAGCCGCCTTTCACCTCTAACTTCTAACCTCTGAAATAGGGCGTTGGGTATAAAAAAGGTATCCTTATGATCCCTAAACTTAAGTCAGCACTAGGCTGTAACATTAACAAATGTTAAAAATTTTTCTGGTTTTTGGCAACCTGAAGACTCGTACTAAACCATAATGGTTATCTAAAGACTTCAAATCTAAGATAAGGGAACAGTGTATTCAGGGTGTGTCAGGAAGTTGTCACACTTCTCCTGCCTACCACAACTAGAAACAGAACCAAAGTTATGAAAAAAGTATTTTTTTTACTGGGTGAACTAGTTGACGAGGACATCGATTGGATGGTCTCAACGGGTCGCCGAGAGGAAGTTCCTGCGGGGACAGTCCTCATCCAAGAAGGCCGATCTATCGATACACTCCTCATTCTCCTAGAAGGAACCTTGTCTGTATCTGTCGCGGCCTTAGAAGGCAAGACGATCGCTCGCTTAACCAGTGGCGCGGTTGTAGGTGAGATGTCTTTCGCGGATGCCCGTCCGCCTTCGGCTACCGTTCAGGCGGTAGAAAACTCCTTGATTTTATCGATTCCCAGAGCGCATTTATTGGCAAAACTGAGAGAAGATGAAGGGTTTGCGTCGCGTTTTTATCGAGCGCTCGCGATTTTCTTATCCACCCGACTGCGGGGCACGGTCAGATACCTAGGTTATGCAAAAGGTCAGTTAGCGCAAGAAGATAACACCTCAGATGACCTGTCTCCTGAAATGCTCGATAACGTTCCTCTCGCCAAAGCTCGATTTGATTGGCTGCTCCGGCGATTGAGAAATACTGATTACGCCGCTCTGCCAGAATGAATCAAAAAGCTAAAAAAGCTTCGAGTTTTCAATCCCTCAATCTTCCCTCTCTAGGGCTGTGAATAGGACAGTAACCTGACTCCTAAACTAGCGCCGCTCATCACACTTGCGCCTAGTTGCGGTTTTTCAAAGCGTGGGTAATCTGTGCAGTTCCCAATACCACTTCACAGCGGTAAGCTGTAAAAACTTATATTAAGCACTGCCAGCTTATGACTTGTGAATGAGTTTCTCTTGAGCTATTGAAGTTACCACACTACTATTGATGTCATCGCTGACACCAAGTTGATCTTTGCTGCGATATTCAGCTCAAAGTTGTGGATTAGCTAATGCTTGCATACCACATTTATATTTTTATGTCAATAAAAATAGGGGTGTAGACCTGAACGATAGATAGCTACTATTGCTTCAAGGACGGATTCCACACCACTGGAAAGGTTAATTGTTAAAAATACTGCCTCCGAGCAGTAAAAGAGGCAGGAATTAATTAATCGGCTTGTCTTAAACCTGACTGACTACAAATTTGGTTTTTATAGGCCAGGACTATCTTTCTTTTCTACCTTCGGTACAATATCAGGACGATCTTTGCCTTCCCAACCTGGAGGGCGCTTAGAGTTGTACCAGGCAATGGAGCCAATGCTTACAGCCGCAATAAAACCCACAACGTACACAAGAGTAAAAGAAACTGGAAAATGAGGCGCAGCCTCTACTCCTACTCCCATTAATAAATGCATAGTTTGTAAACTCCTTATGGTATTTCGGTTATCCTACCAAAACCTGAAGAAGCTTCTCTCATTCCTGAGTGAGATCTACCTGAACGAAAAATAGGGGGAGAGTAGAACAGCGGTAGGCTAATTCAACTCTCCTTAGGATAATCAAGAAACCTTCCCGGCTTTAGCCGTTGCCTCTCAAAAATCAGCTTATTGCTCAGCAGCGGGAGCTGGGGGCTCTGGGGGAGGTGCTGGCGCAGCAGGAGCTGTCTCCCGTGAGGGTTCTGATGCTTTTCGAGAAGCCGGAGGGGCTGGAGGTTCTGCTGGTGCAGATTCATACCTGCCTTGCCTTCTGGACACTGGCGCGTCTGATGAGCTGGATTCCTCACTCCTCCGGGAAGCTCGCCGCCTTCTTGAGGATGACTGTCTGGGAGTCGAGTTGCTGGAATCTGTGGAACTGGACTCTGAGCGTCTGGAACTTGAGCGTCTGGAACTTGAGCGCCTAGAACCTGTATCGCTGGAACTTGAGTTACTGGAACTCGTGTCTTCGACAGAGGTACGGCGGCGACGGGAACGCCTTCTAGGTTCCGATTGACTATCACTGCCGCTTCGAGATTCCGATTGACTATCCTCAGATCTGCGCCGCCGTCGCTGTCGCCTCGAAGAACTGTTGTCTGAAGAGGTATCCTCAGAGGAAGCAGAGCGAGAATTATCGCTAGAACTTGAGTCTGTTCTATAGCGCCTTCTAGAGGTACGTTCAGAGGTGTTGTCTGAATTACTTTCCGAACTGCTATCCGAATCGGAATCAGGAATTGCTTTGGTTAAAGTCCGTTTTGGTCGAATCGGCTGAGCTTTAATAGTAGGCTTGCGGCCTTCTATTTGTGTTGGACGGTCAGGAAATTTCTCAACCTCCATCTTCTTGACCACCTTTTCCATGAACTCATGCCAGGTATAGGCGGCTGTGCTACTCGCTCCAGAGGTGGGTTTGTTGTCATCATTACCGAGCCAGACCCCTGCTACCATTTGGGGAATGTAGCCAATAAACCAGAGGTCACGAGCCTCGTCAGAGGTGCCTGTCTTGCCAGCCACAGGGCGATCATCGAGCTGAGCCGAACGGCCTGTCCCATCGTTGACGACTCCTCGCAGCATCCAAGTCATGATCGCAGAGGTTTCTTGGTCGATCGCCCGCTCACCCTGAAATTTCTCCTCGTAAATCACCTTACCGTGCTGATCGAGAATGCGGTGAATGGCGTGAGATTTTGTGTGAATCCCTTGGGTTGCTAGAGTACCATAGGCACTGGTGAGCTCTAGTAGATTCACCTCAGAAGCACCTAAAGCTAGGGAGTAGGTCGGGTGGAGTGTTGACTCAATCCCCATTTTTTTAGCCACTTCAATTGTGGGCTCCCATCCGACATCAATTAATGTCTTCAAGGCAACCACATTGATCGAGTGGGTTAGCGCATCTCGGATATTAACCCAACCCCGGAATTTATCACCATAGTTTTTTGGGGTATAGCCATCGACGGTATAAGGAGCATCCAGGTAGCCACGATTGGGAGAGATCCCAGCGGCGACAGCTGTGGCATAAACAAAGGTTTTGAAGGTAGAACCGGGCTGACGCTTAGCCTGAGTGACGCGGTTATATTGTTCGTTATAAAAATCTTTACCCCCGCCGCCTACCATTGCTTTAATCTGTCCCGTGCGCGGGTCAATTGCAACTAAAGCCGCTTGCTTAAACTCCTCCCAGCGTCCCTCCCGTTCAACTGTCTTTTTGACAGCTTCTTCAGCCGCGTTTTGCCAGTCCACGTTTAATGTGGTTTCAATGGTCAACCCCTTCTGCGCTAAATTGCCTGGGGAAACATACTTGGGGAGTTCCTGCTGAACATAGTCGGTAAAGTACTTGGCTTTTCGCTCTAGTCGCTTGGGGTTGCTCGGTTTTGTCACCAGGGGCGTTGCGATCGCCTCATCGGCTTGCGCCTTTGTGATGAACCCATTCTCTCGCATCTTCACCAGGACAGCATCACGGCGCTCTTTGGCGAGTTTTGCGTTGACCAAGGGTGAGTAGTCATTCGGTGCAGCAGGCAATCCAGCAAGCATTGCCATTTCTGGCAGCGTCAAATCTTTTACCGGTTTGCTAAAGTAGACCCAAGCCGCATCCTCAACTCCATAAGCACCTGACCCCAAGTAGACTAAGTTTAAATACCGCTCCAGGATGGTATTTTTATCAATCGACTTCTCAATTTTTTGCGCCATCAGCATTTCTTTGAGCTTGCGCGTCACCGTGCGCTCTTGATTGAAGTAGACAATCCGAGCAAGCTGCTGAGTGATGGTGCTACCGCCTTGTACAACATCCCCCGCTTGGAGGTTAGAGAGTACGGCGCGGACAATTCCCTGGTAATCGACTCCGTGATGTTGTTCAAAGCGCTGGTCTTCTGTCGCCAAAAACGCTTGAGTCAAGGTTTTGGGGACTTCTCCAATCTTTATGGTTTCACGCGTGGCTGGCCCAATTTGCTGGAGAATCTCACCTTTTTCAGATTTGATTGTAATCGTGCCTTCTCGGACATAGGTCAAGACATCAGCCGTAGAGTTGGGAATACTCTTTTCTAGGGTCAGCCAACCGACACCCAGTGCGATCGCACCCCCTCCAACACCCAATCCTAACCAAAACCAGGGGCGACGATGTAGCTTCAATGGTCCAGTGAACGACCCTACTACAGGAGTCGAAACACGCTTGATACCGTTAAGCGTGAGCATAACTCCCTGTTGGCAGCGCCTCAACAGCATAGGCTTCGATTCTGGTTTTTCTAGCTTATCTTGTCGCTGATCATCAGGTGACGCCGACTCCGATTCGGGTTCCGTTGACGCCGCTGAATTGCTCTGACTTGATAAGTCTTTATGCTTTGGGATGAACTTTGACACTTTAACTCCTCAGTTACACCACAAGCCGCCACAACTTCTTGCTTATTTTAGGGCTTGGGATCAAGATCTGCACTAAGCAGCAAATTTCTTTTTGATGTAATGTTAGATCCCACTGCTCCCGAAGCCTCTGTCCAATTATGGAGCGAGGCTTTGCAAAAGCTTGGGTAACCCTGGTTTTTCGTCCTTAACCTCCGACCCATTTGGGTCGCTGAGCGATGTTTTCTACTAGCATTTACAGCAGACAAGCAGGCGGAGATTTATCTGGGTACATAGGATTATTCCTCCGGTAAAAGCTCTTTCCTGGCAGGCGTCCCCAAAATATTGGGATTTTGATGATACATGAATGTCGCACGCTATCGGAATAATCTCAAAAATACCATCATATTATTCTAAACAGCGAAAGAGAAGTTATATAAATGGGCACAGAATTGACCAACCTTTTGGGGTTAATCGCCGGAACACTGACAACGATCGCATTTTTGCCGCAACTCCTCAAAACCTGGAAATCCAAGTCAGCTAAAGATGTTTCTTTCGTCATGATGGCTACCTTCTGCCTCGGCGTTTTCCTATGGATCGTATATGGACTAGCTATAGGAGCTATGCCAATTATCGTGTGCAACGTAGTAACCCTGGTTTTAGCCCTAATGATTTTAATTCTTAAAATTAGATATAGGTGAAACCTTATTTTGCGAGCGATCGCACAACGCCTGTGACCTCTGCTGTATTTGCATCCGAACGCCTCCTGTTTACACCCGCTACTCCTGAAGTGGGTGCCATCCCCACAATCTTTGCCTTTCCCAATGAATACAGCGTGGGTATTACTAGCCTGGGGTATCAGGTCGTGTGGGCAACACTCGCCTCGCGCTCTGACCTACAAGTGAGCCGCTTGTTCACAGATATTCATGAACCGTTACCGAGACAGCCAGAATTATTGGGCTATTCTATATCATGGGAATTGGATTATGTCAATATCTTGAATTTACTCGAATTTTTAGAGATTCCCCTCAAGTCTGTTGATCGTAGCGATCGCCATCCCCTCGTCTTTGGGGGTGGTCCAGTGCTGACAGCCAACCCAGAACCCTTTGCCGACTTCTTTGATCTAATTTTGCTAGGAGATGGGGAAATCCTGCTGGGTGATTTTGTAGACGCTTACAAAGAAGTCCGCACCGCTGACCGAGATACTCAACTGCGGCGTCTAGCCCAGGTGCCGGGGGTATATGTTCCCAGCTTGTACGAGGTAACGTACCACCACTTGACGGGCGCAATTGAGTCAATTCATCCAGTAGATGCCCAAATTCCGCCTCAGGTACACAAGCAGACTTACCGGGGTAATACCCTATCTGCCTCAACCGTCGTCACGGAAAAAGCGGCTTGGGAAAACATTTATATGGTGGAAGTGGTACGCAGTTGTCCAGAAATGTGCCGCTTCTGTTTGGCGAGTTATCTAACATTACCGTTTCGGACGGCTAGTTTGGCAGATTCGCTCATCCCTGGAATTGGGCGGGGGTTAGAGGTAACGAACCGAATTGGCTTGTTGGGGGCATCGGTAACCCAGCATCCAGAGTTTGAAAAATTACTGGATTTCTTGAGTCAGCCTCAGTATGAGGATGTGCGGCTAAGTATTGCCTCGGTACGGACAAATACGGTAACGCCCAAGCTAGCAGAGACTCTCTGCCAACGAGGGACTAATTCCATTACCATCGCGGTGGAAAGCGGTTCAGAACGGTTGCGGCAGATTATTAATAAGAAGCTGAACAATGAAGAGATTATTCAGGCCGCGATTAATGCCAAAGCTGGAGGCTTAAAGAGTCTCAAACTCTACGGGATGGTGGGTATTCCGGGTGAGGAGATGTCAGACGTTGAGCAGACGGTGGCGATGATGAAAGATATGAAGAAAGCAGCACCGGGCTTACGTTTGACATTCGGTTGTAGTACCTTCGTGCCCAAAGCGCATACCCCGTTTCAGTGGTTTGGGGTGAATGCTCAGGCCGAAAAGCGGCTGAAGTTCTTGCAGAAACACCTGAAACCGCAAGGGATAGATTTTCGACCGGAAAGCTATAACTGGTCAGTGATTCAAGCCTTGATATCAAGAGGCGATCGCCGTTTATCTCCTCTTTTAGAATTAACACGGCACTACGGTGATTCTCTCGGCAGTTATCGCCGTGCCTTCAAAGAACTGAAAGGACAACTGCCAGAACTGGATTTCTACGTCCATGCTGATTGGTCAACTGACCAAGTGTTGCCTTGGAGTCATTTGCAAGGGTCACTTCCCCAAGCCACCTTACTCAAGCATCTGGACACCGCCACATCTAACTTCGCACCACCTCAGGCTGTTACCCTTCGATGATAAAATTTCACCTTTGAATTGTCATGACTCAGAGTATCAACCCTAATGCGCTACTACCTCCTCCGTTCCCTGACCACACTCAACTACCGGAGTCGGATGGAACTTTTGTGAAAAACTTCCAGGAGCATCCTCAAAGCCTGATTCTGACCGACTCGATTGGACCAATTTTTCAGCAGCTACATCCCGATGGACAATATGCCATTGGGCAAGATTGCGGCATCTATTGGCGAGAGACTGACCCGCCTGAAAAAGGCGCAGAGGCTCCCGATTGGTTTTATGTGCCTAATGTGCCACCCAAACTCGATGGTCAGATTCGTCGTTCCTATGTACTATGGCGGGAATTTATTTCACCTTTGATTGCGTTGGAGTTTGCTAGTGGCAATGGCGACGAAGAACGCGACCAAACTCCTTTATCTCGTTCCACTTCAGGGGAGGTAACCAAGCCAGGAAAGTTTTGGGTGTATGAGCGTATCATCGCGATTCCCTATTACGGTATTTACGAAATCAACACTGGCAAGCTAGAGGTCTACAGGCTGGTGGATGGACTTTATCAGCAGTTAATGCCTAATGGACGAGGGCGATATCCGATTCCTCGCTTGGGTGTGGAATTGGGGGTGTGGCAAGGAAGCTATCAAAATCAGACCCAACTGTGGCTAAGGTGGTGGGATGAGCATGGTAATCTCTTGCTGATTGGTGATGAACGCGCTGAACAAGAGCGACAACGAGCTGAACAAGAGCGACAACGCGCTCAGAGTGTACAGCAGGCGCAAACAGATGCAATACCCCGATTATTAGCAATGGGTTTAAGTGTGGGGCAGGTGGCAGAAGCATTGAGTTTGTCTGTGGAGGTAGTCAGGGAGGTGCAGACAAGAGGATAGCGTGCGATCGCTCTGTCCTGATTGTACTTTTAGCTACAAAGAAAAATGCTCCTCTATTCCCCTCATATTTTCTCTTTAGGCGGAAGTTGCCCTTTCAAGGCAACTTCCGTTTAGGCGTGGCAATGTAAAAAGACGCAGATTAGCATCCGTTGCTTATTTCAGATAAATTTTGCTAGTAAACTACCCCTATGGCGTGTTTTCAAACTCTAAATTTACCTGTGTCTTGCGAAGAAGATCCCCCCCAGCCCCCCTTAAAAAGGGGGGAGAATCAACTCAAAGTCCCCCTTTTTAAGGGGGATTTAGGGGGATCTCCGGGTTTGAAGACACGCCCTAGTGGCGTTCAGTTAAAATTTATATATACACCTATAAATCAAGCGGAATACCGTATTTTATGGTTTCATGAAGGTAGTCTTGCGTTTCTAGGTTGGTGTAAAAAACTCTTAGCTAAGGTATAAATATTCACTGTGGCAACATACACCGCTGTTTGTAAGAGGCCAACAACCTTCAGCACAAGCCATTGGCGTGAACGGCATAGCCAGACGAATTGATCGTGGAAACGGAGGATGATTGCACAATGAATACTTCGCAGCCAACGAATGACAGGTTTTCCCATATTCCCATCATCGACATCCGCTCGCTGGTTGCAGAAACAGGCGATTCTCCTATCACAACGCGGCAGGATCGCGATGCGGTTGCCGCACAAATTGGCCAAGCGTGCCGCAAGACTGGATTCTTCTATATCGTTGGGCATGGCGTAGATGAAAGATTGCAGCAGCGGTTGGAACAACTCAGCCGACAGTTCTTTGCTCAAAATCTGGAAACCAAGCTGGAGATTGGTATGGAGCGGGGTGGTAGAGCTTGGCGGGGGTACTTCCCGGTTGGGGGCGAACTAACTTCTGGCAAGCCTGACTTGAAAGAGGGGATTTACTTCGGCGCGGAGTTGAACGAGAAACACCCATTAGTACAGGCAGGTGTTCCGATGCACGGTTCAAACTTGTTTCCGCCCAACATTCCAGAATTTCGCGAAACAGTGCTGCATTACTTGGCAGCGATGACCCAACTGGGACACGCGCTCATGACTGGGATTGCCCTTAGCCTCGGATTAGAGGAGTCTTACTTTTGCGATCGCTACACAGCTCACCCGTTAATCCTATTCCGGATTTTCAACTATCCCTGTACTTCTGTTCCAAACAATGGTGAGCAACAATGGGGTGTTGGCGAACACACCGACTACGGACTTCTCACCATCCTCAAGCAGGACGATTCTGGGGGATTGCAAGTAAAGTCGAACTTAGGCTGGATTGATGCACCTCCAGTTCCCGGTTCGTTTGTGTGTAACATCGGGGATATGTTAGATCGCCTGACAGGAGGCTGGTACCGTTCCACCCCCCATCGTGTGAGAAACTTGTCGCAGAGCGATCGCCTGTCATTTCCCTTCTTCTTCGATCCCAACTTCAAGGCACAAGTGCGAGCGATCGAACTGGATTGGGTAAAGGGGATTCATGACGACAAGAGCGAACGTTGGGATCGGGCAAGCGTACACGAGTTTCGCGGCACCTATGGCGATTACGTGTTGAGCAAGGTGTCAAAAGTATTCCCACAATTGCGCCAAGCGGTGCTGTAAAGCGTCAGATGTAGACATTGTTCACAAACAGTGAAGCTCTTCCGGAATAACTTTCACGGGTGCGAGATATGTCAAGTCGGCTTCGACATTGATAGGCTGAGAATAGCCCTCAATGGCTTTTTACAAGGAGAGTAAGACTTGAAGTATCAGAATTCACAGAATTGGCAAGTTTTATTAGGGGGGATTGTAGCCGCAGCCCTGATTCTCCTCAGCTTTAGTTCGTTTGTCATCATCAACCCTGGACAAGCTGGAGTCTTGAGCATCTTGGGGAAAGCTAGAGATGGAGCATTACTCGAAGGGGTTCACTTCAAACCTCCCCTGATTTCAGCCGTAGATATCTATGACGTGACGGTGCAAAAGTTTGAAGTTCCGGCGCAAAGTTCAACTAAAGACCTTCAGGATTTATCCGCTAGCTTTGCCATCAACTTCCGCCTCGATCCAACCCAGGTGGTTGAGGTGAGAAGGAAACAAGGAACGTTACAGAATATCGTGTCGAAAATTATTGCACCCCAGACTCAGGAATCTTTCAAAATCGCAGCGGCGAGAAGAACCGTTGAAGAAGCGATTACCAAACGGGATGAACTAAAGCGAGACTTTGATATGGCTTTAGGTGAACGCTTAGACAAGTACGGAATCATCATACTGGATACAAGCGTTGTTGACCTCGCGTTCTCCCCAGAGTTCTCCAAGGCAGTTGAAGAAAAACAAATCGCTGAGCAACGAGCGCAAAGAGCTGTCTATGTAGCTCAGGAAGCTGAACAAGAAGCACAGGCGGACATCAATCGCGCCAAAGGTAGAGCGGAAGCCCAGAGATTGTTAGCTGAAACCTTGAGAGCGCAAGGAGGCCAACTCGTCCTTCAGAAAGAAGCGATTGAAGCTTGGAGGCAGGGGGGTGCTCAGATGCCAAAAGTTCTGGTTATGGGTAGCGACTCTAAGAGCAGTGTCCCATTCCTGTTCAATGTAGGTAATATTCAAGAGGAACCTACTCATCAGTAGAAAGCATGTTTGTAGTGAGCGCTTGTACGCCCAGTTTCAGAGGACTAAAGTTGTCACTACGAACAGCGAGCATGTCACCTTTGTCCGCCCTCACCCTAAATCCCTCTCCCACGGGAGAGGGACTTTGAATCTTGCTCCCCTTCTCCCTTTGGGAGAAGGGGCTGGGGGATGTTAGCCTAGCGGCACGCAGTGCGGGCGTTCACTTGCTCTCTCTGACATACTCCCCTACAAACCTCTCGCACAGTGTGGTTTTCTTCGCAGACTTGATATTACCAGCTTCAGACAACACAGCCTACTGGAAAGAGCAAGCGATCGCAAGTTCAGCGTGTTGTAGTAGAGTATCTTGGTCAAGAGCATGAACTGAATACTGAGGCGTTACATTGAGAAGTTTCTCAATACGCGCTTGAGCGGCTTCGACTACAGATTCATTAAAGCTACCATTGCTCAGAGAATTGGCAAAATCTTGCGCGATCGCATAGGTATGTTCAATGGATGAGGAAGGCAGGTTGCGGGATACAATGAACAGATCGCAGCCAGCCTTAAATGTCTGTGCTACAGTACCACTTTGCGTAAACCGATCTGATACAGCCTTCATATCCAGGTCATCCGATACCACTACCCCCTCAAAGCCAAGCTCCTCCCGTAGTAGGGTGTGTAAAATGCGTTGTGAGAGCGTTGCTGGCACATCCGGATCGATTTTGGGAAACAGGATGTGTGCCGTCATAATTAACGGAATCTGCTCGTCGATGAGTGCTTTGAAGGGGATGAGTTCGCGCGATCGCAGTTCTTCTAAACTTAAATTGAGAATCGGCAACTCGATGTGAGAGTCCTTGCTCGTGTCTCCATGTCCAGGGAAATGCTTGGCACACCCCAGAATTCCTGATTCCTTGAGTCCGAGATAGTAGTCAAGGGCACCTTGTGCAGCCGTTTGCTCTGTTATGCCAAAGGCACGAGGTCCAATGATGGGGTTGAGAGGATTGGAAAAAATATCGGCTACAGGAGACCAAGATACATTAATTCCTAGTGATTTGAGTTCTAAGGCGGTTGCCTGTGCTACCTTACGAGCTAATTCTCCCAACAGGAAGGCATGAGGGAATCGGGTTATTGGCAGAGGTGCGCGAATCACAGAACCTCCCTCATGATCTAAGGTCATGAACATGGAGTTGCGATCGGTGTATTCTCTTATCTGGGTACTCAGTTCCTTGAAACTTTGCAACCAAACTTCATAGGGTGCCCCAACTTGAAAATTCTTCCCATAAAATATCACCCCAACCGGTTTTAACTCACTAAGTACACGCTTATCGTCATCACTTAAGGTAGTACCAGACAGGCCAAGAATAAGGTGATGTCCAAAGCGCTGAAGTTCTTGGGATACGGGCATAAAGCTTGAAGAATAATTTCTATGGAATGGAGAACGGCTAAGAGAGTATAAAACCTTATTGGTAAACTTTCTGAGGCTGCATTTGCTCCCCGTACTGGCGATACCAGGTTTGAAGGGCTAACTGATGTATCTCTCGCCATGAGCAATGATTTAATCGGGCGACCCGTGCACAGTCTTCATATTCAGGTTGCACGTTGGTAATCCTCTTTTGAGAAAAGCCATTACTCCAAGCAACTTTCACACGAATCTCTCCATATTCAGTCTGAACTTTCTGGATTTCTCTAGGCAAAATTGCTCGTTGCTGGGTCAGGCGTCGGACTCCCAATGTCGTGGTTTCGCGGAATAAAACCGCCTCACAAGCCTCGATATCTTGAGGATGGCAGATGACCGTCAGCAAAATTCCAGGTCGGGATTTCTTCATGCCAATAGCTTGAGTGAAAACATCCACAGCACCTGCCTCAAATAGAGTTTCAAAGAGATAACCAATGGCTTGAGGGCTTAGGTCATCAATTTGAGTTTCCAACACCGAGATTGATTCTAAGTTAGAAGGTTGTTCGCCGAAGGCGTTCCCGAAGGGTAGGTTTGTTGGGGTTGAAGGTTGAAGGTTAGAAGGTTGCAGGTTTGTTTGGGTTGAAGGTTGCAGGTTAGAAGGTTGAAGGTTGGGTTGGGTTGAAGGTTGAAGGTTGGGTTGGGTTGAAGGTTGCAGGTTAGAAGGTTGAAGGTTGGATTGGGTTAAACCTTCAACCTTCAACTTTCCAATGTTTATCTGTTGATTGGAACCTTCAACCTTCAACTTTCCAACCTTCAACTCTTGTGATGATTCCCCAATCCACAGTCGCAGAATATTGGGAATCGGTAACTGGAGGGAACCCGCACCAAGACCAACTCGTTGGATGGTCATTGGAGGTGGGGAACCAAAGCCACTGGCGAGGGTAACGGTAAGGGCGGCTCCCGTTGGCGTTACCAATTCGCGATCAATACCATTACTGTAAACTGGCACCTGACCGGATTCCCACAACTTCAGCACCGCTGGTACTGGCACGGGTAAGCAACCATGAGCGGCTCTGACTGTGCCTCCTCCAGTGGGGAGAGCCGAACAATAGAGTTGGTCAATTCCTAGCCAATCTAACCCCAAGCAGGTACCCACAATGTCTACAATGGCATCAGTGGCTCCTACTTCGTGGAAGTGAACTTGTTCAGGTGCAATGCCATGTACCGCGCCTTCAGCCTCTGCCAACTTGCGAAAGACGGCAAGGCTCCACTGTGAGACTCGTGGCGGTAACTCAGCCGCTGTGATCAGTTGCTCAATTTCTGGCAGGTGCCGTGTTGGGGTATGCCTGGAGGCGTAGTGAGTGTGAGTTTTGTGATGCCCTGAGTCTGAGATGAGGCTTGAGGCGTGATCATGCCCATGTTCGTGTTCGTGGTCATGTTCGTGAGGGTGCTCGTGTTCCTCATCAGGGTCGTGATGATTGTCAGCAGGCGTTAGCAAATCTACATGTACTTTTGTTGCTAACTGTCCATTGCGGTGAACGCTTTCTACTCGTAACCGATACTCCGACTCAATTCCCAGACCTTTGAGTTTTTCAGTTAAATACTCTAAAGGCACGCCTGCTGCCACAATGGCTCCTAGGCACATATCACCAGAAATTCCAGTCGGACAATCTAGGTACGCTAGCTTGCTCATAGAGTTTTGCTTATAGAGTCGTGGATTCCCTGTTTATTCATGAATCGTAACTTTTATTCATGTCTTGTAACTTTTATGATTTGACAATTGAGAGAACAAATTTTTAATGGCTACTATCTATACTGTCCATCCGGAAAATCCCCAAATACGACGAATAGAGGAAATTAAGGAGGCTCTGCAAAATGGTGCCGTGATGCTGTACCCCACTGACACCGTTTATGCAATTGGTTGCGACCTGAATGTCAAGTCAGCTGTAGAACGTGTGAGGCGTCTGAAGCAATTATCTAATGATAAGCCCCTGACGTTTCTGTGTTCCTCTCTGTCGAATATTGCTCAATATGCCTGGGTGAGTGACTCAGCTTACCGGATTATGAAAAGTCTGATTCCAGGGCCTTATACCTTTGTGCTACCTGCAACGAAGTTAGTGCCCCGATTGGTAATGAATCCCAAACGCAGAACTAGCGGCATCCGTGTCCCCGACCATCCAGTATGCCAATCGCTGCTCTTGGCGTTGGGAAATCCCATTATTTCCACATCGGCGCATCTACCGGATGAGAATGGCAAAACCCCAGCGGTTGATCTGGAACAGGCAAGATTATTCGACGAGTTCGATAGTTTAGTGGATATCATCGTAGACGATGGCAAAAAACCAGGCTTTCAAGTATCTACTATCGTAGATATGACTGAACAGGAGCCCGTAATCTTGCGGAAAGGTCTGGGATGGGAAGCGGCAACGGTTTGGGCATCGCTGGTTAGCTCATGAAGGGTGTACAGGCATTTAACTGGCGATTTTAGATTTTGGATTTTGGATTGGAAGAAACGGGTGCTGTTTCAAGCGCTTCGGTTGTTCTGGTCAGAACTGGCACGAACTAGCAAACGGGTCAATCTTTAAGTCCCGTCCACGGTTGAAAGCGGTACTCTCTTCTATCCAAAATCCAAAATTGGTCTGTCTGAGTGTACAAAAAGAGTAAGCAGCATCTTGCTTCAACGCCAGCGTCCCGTTAGTCGAAACATCGGCTACAAGAGGGAGTCAGGGGATTACGAACACGAAGAAATT
>NZ_DATNPA010000537.1:0-9158 GCF_036703385.1 Allocoleopsis sp.
TAGGGGGCGAATTCCGTAGGAGATCGCTTAAGTCAGTGACATTCACCTCAAGTATCCCCCTCTAAAGGCCATTGCCTTTGCAGTTCATCATCCCGCACGCCCTCAACGTCGATTTGCATCGCTTGAGCCAGCACTTTGAGAGAAACGCCTAATTCTCGCGCTAGGGCGACCGCATTATCAAAACGCGGAAGTTTTCTACCACTTTCCCATTCTGCGATCGCTCGATAGCTCAGACCTAGTTTACTTCCTAGCTCTCCTTGAGTTATCCCTCGACCTTCTCTGAGGGTTTTCAAGGTGATTCCTGCTGAATTGGTTTGTGAACGGTCTGAATTCATAACACATAGCTTTTCAACACTTTAGTGTTGACACAAGAGCAGATCAACACTAAAGTGTTGGTTGTAAACAAAAAAGACTAGCCAGTTTCACAAACTTCCTAAGAGAGCAAGCTGACTGGTCTTTCCTAAAAGTCTCTCATTTAAGCAGTCGCATAGATATCTATCGCGAGTCCTTCTGAGGTAGTGCCCGTACTTTGGTGCGGGTAGCGGCTGCATTGTTCAAGGAGGTGATGCCTAGACGGAAATCATCTGAGATTTGTATTGGTTCCACTGGATTACGAGCATTGGCGATTGCCCACGTTTGCCCGTGCAAGGTAATCGCCTTTCCTCAGTCAAGCTTTTCAATAAGGGGTGTTATGAGTTACCAACGAGTCCAAGCAACTGAAGAGAGTAGTCGTCCTTGGGCGATCGCATGTATTTTACCTGATGCTAGGCACTACACTGTCGCTCGCTTTTATAATCGTCAGGATGCAGAAGATCATAAAAGACTTTTGCATCGGTTCATGCCTGCCTCAAAATTTGAAATCGTCTTTGATATGCCCGTAAGTGACGCCGACGACCCCAACCCATATCCTGAAATACGACAGGAAATGTTCTACAAAGACTTTGTGATTCGTGCCTGGGAGCCTCGCGATCGCCAAAAAGCAGCCGCAATTATCAGGAATGTGTTGGCAGAATATGGGTTGTCTTGGGAGCCAAGTGGAGCAGACAGGGACGTTTTAGAGGTGGAAGCGTCCTACACGGCAGTAGGGGGAGAATTTTGGGTAATTGAACAGCAGGGGCAGTTGGTGGGAACAGGGGCGTATTATCCGGTAGAACGGGGGGAAAACGCTGTAGAGATTCGCAAAATGTATTTGTCCCCAGCAGCACGAGGGCAAGGCTTAGGTAAGTATCTGTTGCAGCAGTTGGAAAAAGCGATCGCACAGCGAGGCTTTCAGGAAATTTGGATTGAAACCGCCAGTGTCCTCCAAGAAGCGGTGAAGCTATACGAAAGCAGTGGTTATCAACCTGCAAGGGGGGTAGAAACGCTCAGGTGCGATCGTGTCTATGTCAAGCCAGTACAAAGGTAAAAGTAAAAATCTTTATTTATTTAATGTCAAGGTGAGCAGTGTCCATAAATCGAAGGAACTGACCATATCGACGTGGAACACTGCTCACCCTACGGCACTATTCCCGACTTCCTACTCCCTTTTCCCTATCAGCCAATAAGTCATCATTTCCCCTTTTCCCTTAACCTCGATCGCGCCCCGTTCTTCAAATAAAAACTTATCCTGCAAACGCTCTTTTGTAGCAGCCGTCACTTGAATTCTGCCAGGAATTCCAGAGGATTCCATGCGGGACGCTACATTAACTGAATCACCCCAAAGGTCATAGCTAAACTTCTTAATCCCAATTACACCCGCCACCACTGGGCCGGTGTTAATGCCAATGCGAATTTGGAACGATTTATCCTGTTGTGCTTGGAACTGCCCAATCGCTTGTTGCATATCCAACGCCATTTGCGCGATCGCTTCTGCATGATTATCCGTCGGTATAGGCAATCCCCCAGCAGCCATGTAAGCATCGCCAATGGTTTTAATTTTCTCAACTCCGTGTTTTTCGGCTAATTGATCGAAAACTGAAAAAATCTGATTTAAGAGATTGAGCAGTTCTAAAGGAGACATTTGAGCCGCTAGGGGGGTAAAGCCCACAATATCGGCAAACAAAATGGTGGCTTCAGTAAATTGTTGAGCCAATGAACCCTCAAACTGTTTTAATTGGTCAGCAATGGGCTTGGGCAAAATGTTGAGTAATAGCCGTTCTGACTTGTTTTTTTCCAAACGTAGGGCTTTTTCGGCTGTGATGCGCTCGCTAATATCCGCTTGAATACCGACAAAATGAGTGAGGTTATTGTTGTCATCATAAATCGGTGAAATCGTTAATTCATTCCAAAACGGAGTCCCATCTTTCCGGTAATTGAGTAAGGTAACGGTGCAGTGTTCTCCCGCTTTAATCGCAGCACGGAGTTGAGTAACCGCGCGCTGCTTTGTCTTTTTGCCTTGCAAAAAACGACAGTTATAACCGAGTACCTCAGTGGCAGAGTAACCTGTTATTTGCTCAAAGGCAGGATTCACGTAGATGAGGGGCATATCCGGCAATCGAGCATCGGCAATCACAATTCCTACACTACTGGCAGCGATCGCCTGATCCCGTAGCTTCACCGATTCCTGTAATCGGGTGCGATACGCTCCACTACCTCCCCAATTGCTTTCTGTGACATCTTGAGCGATGCCATAGCTTAAGCCGTTTTCATAGACGGATAGACGCCAAGACAGCCAGCGGTAGCTTCCGTCTTGGCAACGGTAGCGATTTTTCAGTTGTATAGGGGTGTGAGTTGCCTTGAGGGTATGACAAAGACACTCCATCTCAAAGGTGAAGGCAACATCATCGGGATGGACCAAGTCTAACCAGGGACGCGATCGCAATTCCTCCAGTGTCCAGCCTAGGGTAGTTTGCCAGACTGAGTTGAGTTCCCTGAAATACCCATCACTGCCACGGATGCACAACAAATCTGGAGAGATATGGAAAAAGGCTTGGAGAGATGCGTCCCTGATGGCTAGGTTTGGCTGACTCTCCTCACACGAAGGATTCATCGGATGTTGCTACAGAAGGATTTACGGTCGGTTTTTGCACCCTCAACCGGAAGTTCCTATTTAATTGCCATTATCGCATTTACTCAGGTTGACGGTTGGCAATTTAAAAGTTCAGCGTCACCTTCTAACCTTCAACCTAATTATCGGCTCAGAGCGTTTAAGAAGCGCTGGAGATTGCTGAGGAATCCTGGTTTTTTGACGGCGGGTGCGGCTGTTTCTCCTGTTTCGCTGCTGCCCATCGCCTTAAGAAGGAGTTGCTCTAATGCTTCTCCTGCGGGTCTTTGAGGCTCTTCAGCAATTAGTTGATACTCATCATCGATTTCTAGCCAAACTTGCCAGAGTCCTGGGTAAGAGCGGATGATGGCAGCCTGATCGAGGGGTCGGAGATAGTAACAGGATTCAAGGGTACTCAGGAAGCGATCGCGCACTTTCCGTGCGGCTAAGCCAATCCCAACAATCGAGATATCTTCTAACTGGGGGTTGAGCAAAACGCAGGGGCGATCACCTGCCAGATTGCAGAGTATTTCAACTTGGGCCACCTCTACTGCTGTCGGCGAAACTAGCAAGAACGCCTCGTCCTCTGGCTGGATTCTGGTTTCTACAGGCGATCGCGAGGTACCCACGTCACTAATTTTAAACGGCACCTCCCCCCAGTCCCGACGGGCGAGAGCAGCGGCACCCGTATCGGGAAAGAAGACTTTCAGTCCTGAACCATACTCTTCAAACAGGGGAATAAATTGTTGTGCGATCGACTGAGCTTGGAGGGCAATTTCTGGAAATACCAGCTCCACTTGCAACCGGGTACGACCATCCTTTAAAGCGGATTGAGTAGCCTCCTTGGCTTGAACGATGGCTTCTTCTAGGGTTTTAGGAAGCTCTGCCATAATTGTTTTTTTACTTGATTGTTAAATTTACGACTAAAAGTAGTATCGGTCAGAACGGTTAAATAGAAAACAAGCCAGAGGGTATCTGGGTTAAAAAGTCAGTTATTCATGATTGTTAAAATTTGTTAATCTGTGAGTATTGACCGCCCTCAATCCCCTCAAATTAACCAAAATATGTTAATTACAGCCCTTGATCGCTATGACTTTCTGCCTCGATTTTTCCGACTTGCGATCGTCAATATTTTGTCCAATCTGATGGTGCCGATGGCTGGTTTAATCAGTGTGGCATTTTTGGGTCATTTAGGAGATATTCGCCACTTAGCTGGGGTCACTCTGTCTACTGTTTTGTTTAATTATATCTACCGAAGTTTGGGGTTTTTGCGCATGGGCACTACGGGAATGACAGCTCAAGCGGTAGGGCGTGAGGATGAGGAGGGGGTATTGCTCACGGGGTTGCGAAATGGTCTACTGGCTCTGGGGCTAGGTATCACTATCCTAATTTTGCAATATCCCTTACAAGAGCTTGGGTTCGCCTTGCTGAGCGCAACGCCCGATGTCAAAGCTTCAGGGCTAGCTTATTATGAGGCTCGGATTTGGGCTGCACCGGCGACTCTGCTCAACTTCGTACTCATTGGTTGGTTTCTAGGACGTGAACAAAGCGGCAAGGTTTTGGTGTTGTCCGTTGTTGGCAATGGAGCCAATATCTTGCTGGATTACCTATTAATTGTCCGGTTGGGGTGGGAAAGTGCAGGAGCTGGTTTAGCGACAACAGCCAGTCAATACTTAATTTTGATAGTAGGAATTATTTTTGTTTGTCAAGAAGTTCGATTCAAAGAGATACGAGCCTTAGCCAGACAACTTTTAGACCTATCAGCTCTAAAAGCTTGCCTAGCCCTAAATAGAGATATCTTTATCCGAACTTTTGCCTTTCTCTCCACCTTTTCCATATTCACCAGCTTGAGTTCGGTGATGGGAACAATGATGCTTACTGAAAATGCTTTGCTTCTACAGGTTGTCACTCTAGCTATCTACTTTATTGATGGATTGGCATTCGCCACGGAGAGTTTAGCCGGGATCTTTCAAGGTAAAGGCGATCGTGAACAGCTATCCTCCCTGTTGGGAATTTCTGGAGGAACCAGCCTGATTTTAGGTCTTAGCTTCGCCCTTGTTTGTGTGCTATTTCCAGACCCTCTATTTGGCTTGTTGACGAATCATGCGGAAGTTGTGGATAGTATTGATCGCTATGTTTCGTGGCTACTACCTTTTCTGGGATTCGGTTCTATGGCTTTTATCCTGGATGGGTATTTCTTGGGTTTGGCAGAGGGACCTGCCATCCGCAGTGCTGCCTTAGCTGCAACGTTGTTTGGTTTTGCCCCAATTGCGATCGCAGCTTGGCTATTTCAAAGTAGTCATTTATTATGGCTGGCGATGTCCCTATTCATGGCAGCGAGAGTAGTGACACTGGGGGTACAGGTGCCCAGGACACTTAAGGCTTAAGGGGAATGTCACTGACTTAAGAAGAATGGCACTGACTTAAAAACTTTCCTACTTTACCAACCAACCTTTGTGCAGGGGGTTTGGGGGAACCCCCCCAATCTGGGTTTTTCCAAGAAACGATCACTTTTCCCTTAAGTCAGTGACATTCGACTTAAGAAGAATGTCACTGACTTAAAAACTTTCCTGGCTCACCAACCAAGCCTTGTGCAGGGGGTCTCTAGGTAGGCACTCCGTCCCCCAGTGGGGGGTTTGGGGGGAGACCCCCCAATCTGGTTTTTGTCCAAAGAACGACTACTTTTTGCTTAAGTCAGTGACATTCGACTTCCCGCTCTTTTGTCACTCTCGCCAGAGCAAAATCTGAAAGCCTTACACCGCAAGAGTTTCACTATCGAAGTTTAAGACATGAGTTACTATCAGTTTGCGATTGCTAGATTGTCCATTGAGTAGGGCTTTCATCGATTGGCTGCTATTTTTCTTTTCCTAGAGTGACATAAGAGCGTTAGACAGACACCCTATTCAATCACAGAACTTGCCAACGCTCAGGCGATATCCTCGATACAGGAAGCGATTCACTCACTTCTATCATGACGCGAAGCGTATGCCCTGCTACTGAGCTAGTGCCCTTATGTTTTTAAAACCTCTAACCGACTCAGTTTCTAAGGCTTCTGGCAAAGTTCCACTCCGTGTCATTCTCGTAGTGCCATTTATCCTGCAAATACTCGGAGCCGTGGGACTTGTGGGGTGGCTTTCCTTACGCAATGGACAGCAGGCGATTAACGATGTTACCACCCAACTCCGCCGCGAAATTACGGCTCGCATCGAACAGCATTTGCATAACTACTTAGCCACACCCGTTCTGATTAATCAAATCAACGCCGATGCCATTCGCCTGGGTCAGTTGGATATCAAAAATCTCAGAGGACTTGAGCATCACTTCTTTTGGCAGGCGCAACGGTTCCCTTCAGTTGGGTACATCTACTTCGGTAGTAATCGGGGAGAATTTATCGGTGTTGAACGGCTCGATAATGGCAGATTAGAGATTCAAGTTTCCGATAAAACCACGAAAGGCCAGGGACATCGATATGCCAGCAATGGTCAGGGTGAGCGCACCAAATTCTTAAAAATTACCTCAAAAAACTACGACTCTAGAAAGCGACCCTGGTATAGCAACGCTGCACAGAAAGGTAAACCGACTTGGAGTGAAATCTACTCTTTTTTTTCTGAACCCAAACTGACCATTAGTGCTGCCCAACCTATCTACAACAAAAATGGTGTCCTTGATGGTGTCATCGCCAGCGATCTCGTCGTCTCGCAGGTCAGTGAATTTCTGCGTACCTTAAAAATTGGGAAAAGAGGGCAGACCTTTATTATCGAACGATCTGGGATGCTTGTCGCTAGTTCCACATCAGAACCTCCTTTCATCATCTATCAAGGAAGTACCAAACGTATTAAAGCGAGCGCCAGTCCCAATGTATTCACTCAAGCAACAGCCAAACATTTGACCTCCCATTTTGGCAGCCTTACTCATATTACTAAAAGCCAGCAGTTAGCTTTTGAAATCAACGGAGAACGGCAATTCGTACAAATTACACCCATCCATGAAGCTCATGGTTTGGATTGGCTGATTGTAGTCGTTGTTCCAGAGTCAGACTTCATGGAGGCTATTAACGCGAATACCCGCACGACTATTTTCTTGTGCCTAGCCGCCTTAGTGGTGGCAACCCTGATCGGAATGCTCACGTCCCGCTGGATTGTTCAACCGATCCTGCGTCTCTCTAAAGCTGCCGATGCTTTATCTAAAGGGCAATGGGAGAATACAGTAAGACCTGGACGCTCTTATGAGTTACGGGTTGTAGCCAATGCTTTTAACAGTATGGCGAGTCAGTTGCAAGAATCATTCACAACATTAGAAGCTAAAAATGCTGAATTGAAGGAATTAGATAAACTTAAAGATGAGTTTCTAGCTAATACGTCTCACGAACTCCGCACTCCATTGAATGGCATTATCGGTATTGCCGAATCCCTGATAGATGGCGCTGCTGGACAGTTGCCACCACAGGCGATCGCTAATCTTTCCCTGATTACTTCTAGTGGCAGGAGACTGTCTAATTTAGTTAACGATATTCTAGATTTAGCGAAGCTAAAGCATAAAAATATTGAACTGCAAATTAAGCCAGTCGGTGTGCGAGAAATTGCCGATGTAGTCCTGACGCTTTCTCAACCCCTGATTAGTCAAAAACCCTTGCAGTTGATTAACTCTATCAGTCCCGAACTTCCCCTAGTAGAGGCAGACGAAAATCGTCTACAACAGATTTTTTATAACTTAATAGGGAATGCGATTAAATTTACAGATTCAGGGACGATAGAGGTAAGATCCGAATTGGTCAATGGTCAGGATTCAGGAGCTAGGGGTGACGACTTAATTGCAACGAATGACCAACAGCTGAAACCAGATAATAGACAGATTGCTATTACCGTTACTGATACGGGTATTGGTATCCCAGCTGATAAATTGGATAGGATTTTTGAATCTTTTGAACAAGTCGATGGTTCTACAGGTAGAGAATACAGTGGTACAGGTTTAGGTTTAACTATCACTAAACAGCTAATCGAGTTACACGGTGGTAAAATTTGTGTAACTTCAAAAATTGGTGAAGGTTCCCAGTTTACCTTTACATTGCCAGTTTCCCAAAATCAAGTACAGACAATCTCGGAAGTATCTCCCCTTCGGTCAATAGCACCCCTTCAAAAATTAACAAATGAACCACTGATTGCGAATGAAGCATTAACCGCAGAAAGTGGAGAGTTTAAAATCCTCATTGTCGATGATGAACCCATCAACCTTCAGGTTCTAGTTAACAATCTTTCTTTGGAACACTATGCTATTACTCAAGCCACAAATGGTATAGAAGCCTTAGCAATTATTGAACGGGGCTTTCAACCTGACTTAATCTTACTCGATGTGATGATGCCCCGCATGACAGGCTATGAAGTCGCACGAAAACTTCGCGAAAAGTTTCTGGCGATTGAACTTCCCATTGTGATGTTGACGGCAAAAACTCAAACATCCGATATTGTGGAGGGATTTATTGCGGGTGCTAATGACTATCTGACTAAGCCCTTTTCTAAAAATGAATTGTTGGCACGAATTAAAACCCATATTCGCCTTGCCAAAATTAATGCTGCTTATGGTCGCTTTGTTCCCCATGACTTTCTCCGTTTCTTGGGGCACGAAAGTATTGTAGATGTGAAATTGGGCGATCATGTTCAGAAAAATATGACCATTTTATTTGCTGATATACGTGACTTTACTACCCTATCTGAAGGGATGAGTCCTCAAGAGAATTTTAATTTTATCAACAGTTATTTGAGTCGAGTTAGTCCAGTTATTCGCGCTCATAATGGCTTCATTGATAAATACATTGGCGATGCCATCATGGCCTTATTCCCTGAGTCCGTTAATGAGGCTTTGTCTGGGGCAATTGAGATGCAAAAACAAGTGATTCTCTACAATAAACATCGGCAAAGCCTGGGGTATCTTCCCATTACTATTGGCATTGGCTTACATACGGGGAGTTTAATGCTGGGTACGATTGGCTCTCAAGAACGAATGGAAAGCACAGTGATTGCCGATGCGGTTAATCTCGCCTCGCGTTTGGAAGGGTTAACCAAGCTTTATGGAGCCGGAATTTTGATTAGCTTGCAAACTCTCTGTTATCTGGATGAGCCACACAACTACAGCTATCGGTTTGTGGATCGAGTTAAAGTTAAAGGTAAACAGAAACCTGTAGCTGTCTTTGAAATCTACG